>CAZLND010000152.1:0-6593 GCA_964560635.1 uncultured bacterium
CTACGTTACGAACCCGGATGGTATTCATTACTTCGTGACCAACAAGGACGTGACGGTCTCGAATCTGACCACCCAGCAGAAATCGGAACTATCGAGTTATCTGAGCGCCAAGACAGCCGAGGCCGGTTGGGAATTAACACAAGGAAAAGGGGTGATACCGTGAGGAACTTCATTTCGAGCTTGAAGTTCATGACCTTGAGCGTTTGGATGCTTTTGCTCTTGTTCGTGCTCAGCGGTTGCGGCAACAGCAAAAAAGGCCAAGGCGGCGGGTTCAAACCCGTGACCGTCGGCCGGGACGACCTGCAGATCACCGTCCTCGCCACCGGCAACGTGCAACCTAAGAACCAGCTCAGCATCAAGCCGCCCATCTCCGGGCGCATCGAGAAGATCCTCATCCAAGAGGGCGCCTATGTGAAAAAGGGCCAAATACTCGTCGAACTCTCCTCTAACGAAAGGGCCACCCTCTTGGACGCCGCCCGGGCCCAGGGGCCCGCGGTCCTGGCCAAGTGGGAGGACCTGTACCAGTCAACCCCCCTGCTCTCCCCCCTGGCGGGACAGATCGTGAACCTTCCCACGGTCCCGGGCCAGGTGGTCTCCACCGCCGATACCATCATGATCATGTCCGACCACCTCATCGTGAGCACCCAGGTGGATGAGACCGACTTGGCCCAGATCCACCTGGACCAGGACGCCACCCTCACCCTGGACGCCTATCCGGGACAGAACATCGAGGCAAAGGTCAAACGCATCGCTTACCAATCCACTCTCGTCAATAACGTGACCACCTATCCGGTGGAGGTCTGGCCTGTCAAGGTTCCTGCCTACATGCGCAGCGGGATGACGGCCAATGTGATCTTCAATGTCGCCGAGAAGGAGAACGTGTTGGTCATACCGTCCGAAGCCATCCAGCAAAGGGGCGACCAGTCCATCGTGCTTTTGGCGGGGGCTAAGCCCACCGACAAACCCACTCCCCAGCCCATCCAGACCGGCATCACCGACGGCAAGGAGACCGAGGTGGTCTCCGGGTTGAAGGAGGGGGACAAGATCCTCATCAAGACCTTTTCCGCCAGCCAGGTAGCGGCGCCTTCCAGCGGCACCAATCCCTTCATGCCCGCCGGGAGCACCCGCACGGGCGGGGGCGGAACGGGCGGCGGTAACCGTGGCGGTGGTGGACGATAAATCGGACCGAAGGTCATAATTATAGGGGTCATTGCGAGGAATGCCCGCCGTATAGGCGGGCGAAAATGACGAAGCAAACTAAGTTCAAAAAAACGCTGGGAAAAGGCTTATCAAAACTGAGGTTGCTTCGTCGTAACCGCTCCGCTATTCGCGTCGCACTTCTCGCAATGACACTTAATAAAGGTTTTCAATGAACGTCATCGAACTCAAGAACCTCACCAAGGTCTATACGATGGGCGACACCGAGGTGCGCGCCTTGAACGGCGTGTCCTTGAAGATCGAGGCGGGCGAGTTCGTGGCCATCATGGGCGCCTCCGGTTCGGGCAAATCCACCATGCTCCAGATTCTGGGCCTGCTCGACTCCCCCACTTCCGGTTCCTACAAGCTGCTCGGGAAAGAAGTCTCCGACCTCGAAGAGAACCAATTGGCCAGCATCCGCAGCCAAACCCTGGGCTTCATCTTCCAGATGTTCAACCTCCTGCCCCGAACCTCCTCCGTGGAACAGGTATCCCTGCCCCTTCTTTATGCCGACCCCCGGGCGCCTCACGGGGACCCGAAAAAGCTCCTGGAAATGGTGGGTTTGGGACAACGCCTCGACCATAAGCCCAACGAATTGTCCGGCGGCCAGCAGCAACGCGTCGCCATCGCCCGGGCCCTGACCAATCAACCCAAGATGATATTGGCGGACGAACCCACCGGGAATTTGGACTCCAAAAGCTCGGTGGAGATCATCGACTTCCTCGGCAAGATGAACGAGAGCGGCATCACGGTGGTCCTGGTCACCCACGAGCCCGATATCGCGGCCCATGCCCGGCGGGTCATCACCATGAAGGATGGGAAGATCCTTTCGGACAAGGACAACCTCCGGTCAGGAACCCGCGAGCCCAAGGCGGAAAAAACCCGGGAGGTCCTAAAGGATGCGGGCAAGGTCCTGCCGGGTGGCTTCAGCTGGAAACGCACCCAGGAATATTTCCGCCAGGCCTTGAAGGCCCTTCTTTCCAACCCGGTGCGTTCGACCCTATCCGTCCTGGGCATGTGGATCGGGGTCATGGCTGTCATCGTCATGATGGCCTTGGGGGCGGGGGCTCAAAAATCCATGGAGGCCCGGCTGGCTTCCCTCGGAACGAACCTGTTGATGCTGCGGCCCGGCTCCCTCTCCGTGGGCGGGGTTCAACAAGGTCTGGGCGGCACCAGCCGCATCCTCCTGCAGGACGCGGACGCCGTCGCCAAGGTCCCCATGGTCAAGCGCACCGCGCCGGAGATCTCCGGACGGGTGCAGGTCACTTACGCGGACAAGAACTGGAGCACTTCGGTCACCGGCACCACTCCCGACTACGCTGACATGAAGGCCGCCCTACCCATTTACGGGCGTTTCGTTTCCAAGGACGACGTGGACAAGCGCAACCGCGTGGCTGTCCTGGGCTTGACCGTCATCAAGAACCTCTTCGGGGACAAGGCCAACCCCGTGGGCGAGTCCATCAAGATCAACCGGGTCAATTTTCAGGTCATCGGGGTATTGCCGGTCAAGGGTTCCAACGGTTTCCAGGACCAGGACGACACCATCATCGTGCCGGTCACTACCGCCATGTATCGCCTATTGGGCAAGGAATACTTGAACTCGGTGGATATCGAAGCCGACAGCGCCCAGGACACCGGTCCGGTGGCCGACGCGGTGCAGGCTTTCATGATGAAGCTCAAGCACATCCCCAACCTTCCGGGCAACAGTGACGCTTACCAAGTCCGGAACATGGCCGATATCCAGGCCACCCTGAACGCCACCACCCAGACCATGTCCATCCTATTGCTCGGAGCGGCCATCATTTCATTGGTGGTAGGCGGTATCGGGATCATGAACATCATGCTGGTCTCGGTGACCGAACGGACCCGGGAGATCGGCCTACGCAAGGCCCTGGGGGCCAAAAGCTCGGACATCCTTTCCCAGTTCCTCATCGAGGCCGTGGCCATTTGCCTGGCCGGAGGCGCCTTGGGGATCCTATTTGGCGTCGGCGTTTCCCTGTCGGTGGCCGCCTGGCTGGGATGGTCCATGGTCGTGACGCCCTTATCGATGCTGGCCTCGACGGCCATTTCCGCCGGCGTGGGCCTGCTCTTCGGCATCTGGCCCGCCCACAAGGCCTCCCAGCTCAGCCCCATCCTGGCCCTTCGGTACGAATAAACCGGCAGTCCGTCCAAAAAACTCTTTGTCAGGGGCTAAACCCAAATATAATGCCCCGCATGTCCACCACCCCTTTTGAACTTAGGGACTTCGTCAAACACAAACGCATCGACATCGTCGGGCTTGTCGTTTTCGTGGATAAGAAACGCCAGGAATACCGCGTCTCGGTGGACGAGGACATGCCGGTCCAACACTGGGGTTTCGGCGAAGTGGAGCTGTTCCAGAAAAAAGCCAGCGTTTAAAACCTTCCCGCCTTTAAAACAACGAACCAACAACAGAATATTGGACCAACCCTTTGAGAACCTCAGTGTTCTGACGTTCTCAAAGGGAACGCCACCAAGAACACCAATTACAGCAAAGGTTTTGGAATAAATTCAAAACCAAATATCGGCCTTAATTTCTTCAACAATAAAATTGATTAAAGTTTTCTTGGTGGACTTGGTGCCCTTGGTGGTTAAAAAGACTTCGGGCAGGTTTAGACCGGCACGGGGCCGGTGGACTTGCGGGGGATGACCGGTGCCGGCATGAGGATCTGATGGGCGGTCGTGTCGGAAGGGTTCTCGACCTTTCCAATGAGGATCTCAGCGGCTTTGGCGCTCAAGCCCCAGAAGTCCTGACGAACGGTGGTCAACGAATAGAGGGTCGAAGCCGACGGGATATCGTCATAACCCACGATGGAGAGATCTTTCCCGATCTGCAAGCCAGCCTTTTGGGCTCGGTCCCAAACACCCAAAGCGATCAAGTCGTTGGCGCAAACCACCGCGGTGGGCCTGTCCTTCAAGGCCAGGAGTTGCTCTATGCCTTCCGCCCCCACATCCCTCGTGAAATAATTGGACTCGATCACGTAACCTTCCGGCAGGCTCAATCCGTGCTTGCGGATACCGTCCTTGAAACCCTCCAGCCGATCCTGCGCGTTACGGTTGAGCGCGATGGGTCCGGCCAAACAAGCGATCTTCTTGTGGCCCAAACCCACCAAATGGTCCACGACTTCCTTGACCGCGCGGCGATTGTCGGTGTCCACATAGGAAAGGATTGGGTCTTGGATGCGGTGACCCATCAGTACGATGGGGATGCGTTGACTGTTCATTTTGATGATGTCTTTGTCTTCCAAGTGGGGCGCCACCAGGAGGATGCCTTCCAAACTGCCGTCGTAAAAAGCCCGCTTGTAGAATTCCTCGGCTCCTAGAAGGCCCACCAGCATATTGAGGTTGAGGTTATAGCTTTTACTTTGGAAATACTCCCCTGCCCCGTTCAGGGTATCCCGGAACCAATTGGTCTCGAAATCGAGGGGGAATTTGGCGACTTGATAGAACATCTGGATCATGCGGTGACGGGGCATGACCAGGCCGCGGGCGCTGATATTGGGTTTGAAATTGAGTTCTTGGATGACCTGCAGGACACGCTGGCGGGTGTCTTCGGTAACGTTGGTTTGGTTGTTCACGACGCGCGAGACGGTGGAGATGGAGACTTCCGCCTTCTTAGCGACGTCGTAAATGGTGGCGTAGGGGGAATGCTCTTTCTTTTTTCTCATGAGAAACGATTTTACCTCGATTTAGTGGGAATGGGACCGAACAGTCCTACTTTTTAGTTTTTGTTCGCCGAAACTTGTCAGGAAAAATTCCTTAGCCTCGTTAAATCGTTTTGAGGCCCTTCAATCTTCAGGAACGAACAACTTTCCCTGACTCTCCCTTAGCAGGAAAGGCACCAGGACCCTCAGGAAGCCCTCAGCATCGTCCCGAAAGACGGCGTGCCCGGCGTTGGGCACGATGATCACCCTGCCGTTGGGAAGCCCCTTCTCGATCCTCTCGGCCTCCTCCATGGAAACGTACTCGCTCAAACCGCCTTTGATGAAAAGCGCCGGGCACTTCACTTGAGGGAGCCAGTCATAGGCTTCCTTCGCCCGGCCCCACTTTTGGGTCTCCACGACCGCTTGGGTGGAATAGTTCCAATCCCAGGTCCCGTCATCCTTTTTCCAATATTGTCCTTTAAAAAAATGGAAAGCTCCCATGTCCTTCTTCGCTTTTTTCATCACGAACTTGTCCAACGCCTCCTCGTTCTTGAAGGGAGTCGGGAATTCTTTGAATCGGACCGCGTATTTTTCCCAGGCCTTGGGGTCGGCGGTGAGGGTCTGGTCGATGATGGTCAGGGTCCAAGTAAGATCGGGAAAGAGGGCGGCGCAGACCAACGCGTTGCGGCCTCCGGTGGAATGCCCTACCAGGTGAACGCGGGTATGCCCCAGCGCCTTGGCGCAAGCTTCGATATCCTTCGCGTGGTCCTCGGTAGAATAACCCGACTCAGGTTTATCAGTTTGACCGTGCCCTTTCATGTCGAAGGCCAACACATGAAAGCCAACTTTGGCCAAAATATCTTGGATGCCACCCCAGTCCTGACTTCGAGCGGTCAATCCATGCAATAGATAAATGACCGGACCGATGGAACCATGTTCCTGGTAGAAGAACTTCCCACGGGGCGTGGTGACGAAAGGCATGAAGGTATTTTACAACAAAGACCGACTTTGAAAACGACGCAACCGATAAATACCGATGACAACCGATAATGAATTACGCTGGATCACTTATCGGTTTTATCGGTCGTTCATCGGTCTTATCGAAGTTCAAATCCTTGTCGAATGTTTTACCGTTTTTTGCGGAAGGCCCCCATTAATGTTCCGGCCAATACCCCCGCGGCGGCGGCCACCATCAAGGCCTTCTTCGGATTGGCCTTGGTATATTCCACGGCCTTTTTTTCCTTCTCTTTATATTTCGTCTTCAACTCATTCAATTGCGCCTTGGCCTTGGCGATCTCGGCGCGTACCTTCTGGTGGTTCTTGGGATCCTTCATCTGGGCCTCCAACCACTCGAGCCGTTCACGTCCTTGTTTCAAAAGCTTCTCGACCTCTGCCTTGATCTTGGCTTGTGTTTTCTTGTCCTGCATCTTCCTCTTGAGTTCCTTCAATTTTTCCTTCACTTTTTTCGCGTCCATTGCCTGCCCTCCTTCTTACTTTTTGTTGACTTGTATCAAAATGACCGAAATCAAAAACACAAGCAATCCCCCCACTGAAAAAACAACTCCCCGGGGTACCCCTGAATAATCCATCAAGATGAAGAAAATACCCAAGACCAGCAGGAACAACCCCGAGAACATGCCCATGTAAAGGGTGATAAGCTGCATCACCCGTCTCTGGAACCTTTCCTGCCGAACCTCTACAAGCCCGATGAGATATTCCAGGAACTGCCGACTC
>CAZLND010000153.1:0-6580 GCA_964560635.1 uncultured bacterium
TGTATTTCTTGAAGACATCGGCAAGGGCGTTGGGGCTGAAGTCGTCCTTACCCAAGAGGGAAAGGATAGTGTGGGTCTTGTGTGTATTCACGATGGAATGGGTATATTCCTTCGAACCCACGCGGAAATTGAGCCGGGGATCCAGGCCACGAGCGGCCTCGAGGATATCGAGCCCTAAGAGCAGGTTGACCTTACCCTGGGGCAAGAGTGGCGAAACGACTTTCTTTGTTTTGGAGAAGGTGAGGGCGGAATAAACCCCGCCGTTTCGAACGGCAATTCCCTTCTTATCGCAGAAGGTGATGTGGTAGCCGTGGTGCATGGCCGCCCGTACGAGTACAGACGTGGCGCTGTTGATACCCATGCCGCCAACGCCAGCCAGATAGCCTCGCCAATCCTCGTCGAACTGGAAGGATTCGGGGACGGGAATATGAGCCGGATCCGGCAAAGCCGGGGCCGCCGTTTTGTGGTGGCGAACGATGGTCAGTTCCTCGAATGCCGGACAGGCCTTGATGCGGGTACAAGCCATGTCGGAGACGCAGTAGGAAAGGTCGGTCGACATCTTGGGGCCATATAGGGTTTCTTCAATGGCCAAGCCCGGGCAACCCGTCAGGCGGGTGCATTCCAAGCAATTTTCACAAGTATGGTCGTTCACGTTGATGCGCTTTTGGGTGGGCAGGTAGCCCTTCTTGTCCTTCTCCCGGCTCACTAAGCGGCGTTTGCGGCGGTGGTAAGTGATGCCGCATTCCTTGTCGGCAATAATGAACTTCACTCCTGGTTCCAAAAGCATTTCCTCAAGGACCGCCCGGTACTCTTCCCTCAATTCAGGATTCACCCTCGCGATGGAGACGTCGTCACCCTTGGTGAAGCCTTGGAGGACCTTTTCGATGTCCTGGCCGAAGGTGAGGTTGCCCATGAGGTCTTCTTCCATGCCGGGGTTGGGCTGGTGACCGGTCATGGCGGTGGTCTTGTTATCCAGGACCACATAAAGAACGTCCTGGTTGTTCTTGATGGAATCGGAAACCTCGGCCAAGCCGGAATGGAAGAAAGTGGAGTCGCCGATGAAGCAGACGGACTTGTTGGTCGAGAAGGGCGAAAGACCCGCACCGGTACCGCCGCCCAAACCCATGCCGATGTAATTGTGCATGAGGGGGCCGTTGGGAGGCATGAAGAGAAGCACATAACAACCCGCGTCGCCGTGGAAAAGGATATCAAGGGGTTGGGACTCGTGCTTCATGCGCATGTATTCGGGGTTCTTGAAATCTTCCACCAACTGCAAGAAGACCGAGGAAGAATCGCGGTGAGGACAGCCGGGACAGAAAGAAGGCGTGCGGGCCGCGACGGTCATTTCTTGGTTTTCCAGGCTTTCGAGGAACTTTATCTCGGAAGACACCTTGGGGGTTGAAAGGTCGTACTTTTTCAAAAGAGGGGCAAGGGTGGTCATGACGACCGACGGGCTCAAACCTTGGTCGGTCGGGAAACCTTTGAGGTCATCCGGGAAGGTCTTGCCCCAAATGGTCGGCATCTCTTGGAGCTTCCCTGCCTGGTAGAGGTCAAGGACGATATTCCGGACTTGGCTTTCAACGAAGCGGCGCTTCTCTTCGACGACGATCAAATTGGTGGAGTGTTTAAGTATCTCGGCGATGGCTTCCGGGTCGACCGGATAGGTCATGCCCAGCTTCAGGATGGGGAATTTACCCGAGAGCCCAAATTCGGAAAGGGCCTGCTCCAAGTAAGTGTAAGACGCTCCCGCGGTGATGAAGGCCAGGCTCTTGCCTTTGCCCGGGAGAATTTGGTTGATGCCCTTCTTGCGAACAGACGCGAGCAAACGCGGGAACTTGACTTCCAAGGCTTCCTTTTCAAGGGGCACGGTATGGGGCGGAAGGACGATGCTGTGTTTGACGTCGATGGTGGAACTGTCGATGGTGGTTTTGTGCCGGGTGGAAGTGCCGGAAGGCGGATGGTTAGGATAAACCTCAACGCTTCCCCCACCTTCGGCTGTATAGGTGATGAGAAGATAGGCGATGAAGAGGTCGGCTTCTTCGGAAAGTTCGAAAGCCACCTTGATCCAGTCCTTGATCTCCTGGAAGGTAGCGGGTTCCAAAACGGGGATGAAAAGATGGTCGGATAGACGACGGGAATCGACAGGAACCTGGGTGGTATCGCTCCAAGGGTCGTCACCGATGACGATGACTCCGGCGCCCTGATGTCCCCTCTTGGCCAAGCTGGCGGCTACAAGAGCGTCGGCGGCCACGTGGAAGCCCACCGATTTCATGACCGTAATGGCCTTCAACCCGGCGATCTGGGCGCCATTGAGCCTGGCGGCTGAGAGAGCCTCGTTATTGGCGATCTGGGCGAGGATACCGTGTTCTTTGAGGTAGGGGGCGGCGTTGGCGGCGGCCTCGAAAACGTCGGCCACGGGAGAGCCAGGGTAGCCGGTCAATAGGTGCATGCCCGCTTCCAGGCCGCCCTTGAGGATAAGCTCGTTGCCGGTATAGGTATCGGTGCCTTTGTCTTTAGTGAATCTTGGATCCATTAGCTCTTTACCTTACCTATGCTGTCGGATGAATTCAACTAAAAGGCTTAATTGGCCGTATTTTTGACACGAATGGCGGAAAAACCCAAAGCAAGCGCCAAGCGCAAAGTTACTAAGAATCTCAAGCAAGACCTCTGTAACTATGATGAATAAGATAAATGTGATGAAGGAAAAACTTATGCCTTTACCTCTATCTCATTCATCTCATTTATCACAGTTCCAATGCTTTTGATTTTGGCGGTTAAAAGATTCTTGTTAGATGTAGAGGAGCGGATCCAAGGGTTTGCCGGCCTTGCGTATCTCAAAATGAAGGTGCGGCCCTGTCACGCGGCCCGTGGCGCCGACGCGGCCGATGAGCACTCCTTTTCGGACATGCTGACCCTGCTTGGCGTAGATCTTCGAAAGATGTCCGTAGAAAGTCAGGTAACCATTGCCATGGGCGATCTGGATGAGATTGCCATAGCCCCCCGAGATACCGGTGAAGACCACCTTCCCGCTGCCCGCCGCGTAAACCGGGTCGCCGTACTTGGCCTTGAGGTCCACGCCATTATGGTGCCGGATCTCCCCCGTCAAGGGGTCGGTGCGTACGGAAAAAGGGGAGTTGATCTTTCCCCAACGGCCCAAGGGGTCCCCAAAAATCCCTCGGCGGCTGTAATAGTCCCGCCATTCCTTGGTCATGAGGATCGGCCTCGCGCCCGGCACGAATAAGACGTCGCCCGGGTGGAGTCTGTGCCACCAATGGATATCGTTCGCGTCCCTCAAGTCCTTCTCGTTCACGCCATAGGCCAAGGCGATGGAGGCGGCGCTGTCTTCCTTGACCACGGTATGCAGGACACCTCTTTGGGGTAAAAGATAAAGGAGTTGGTTGATCTTGGCCTTATAAGGCAGGCCGGGGTTGGCCCCGATGAGGGTCAGCACGTCGATGTTGGCGTCCTTTGAGATACCACAGTAGTTCTCACCCATTTCGATGGGATGGCTGATCACTTTGATCTTCTTGCAACGTAGATGGGAAAGGTCGACGGTCTGGCCCGGTTCGGCGTCCGGGTGCGGAACGGAAGCGGCTATTTTGATCGTGTTGGGTATGACGGCGACGGGGGTCGCGGCAGTTTGGGGCCAGGCGGTCACTGAAGGGTTAGGGGTTGGCGCGAGCTTGGCGTTGGCGGGGACCGGGCTGACGGGTACCACGACGCGGTGGACAGCGGCGAAAACGCCGGCCAGGCTCAAAAGGATGAAACTGTCCAACAATAGGAAAAGGACTATACGGCGATTCATAGGCAACGGCATTTTCCCGTCCAAAAAATTTCTGAGTAAATCGACCAAATGATCGAGTGGAACATTTACATCGATACGACCGACAAAATCCGATGAAGACCGATAAGTCATCGGTTGTTATCGGCTGTTATCGGTTTTATCGTCGTTAAAATTCTTTGTCTTAACGATGAATTAGGAGACGACCCCCAACATGTAAGGTGCTTGGTTCTTGAGCAAACGCTTCACTTCTTCTACCACTTGAGGAGCTTCCAACCCGCATTGTTCGCGTTGCAACTGGGGCTTACCGTGTTCGATGTATTTATCCGGGATGGCGATGACCTTGACGGCGCAATCGGTGATGCCGTTCTTTTGCAGGGCTTCCAGCACGGCGCTCCCGAAACCACCGATGCCCACGTTCTCTTCTAATGTCAGGATGACCTTGTTCTTGGCAGCGATGGACAAAAGCAAACGCTCGTCCAGGGGCTTCACGAAACGCATATTGGCGACGGTGCCTTCCAATCCTTCTTTCTTCAAAAGAGCCCGGGCGGTCTTGGCCACGCCCACCATTCGGCCCACGGCCAGCAAGGCGTAATCTTTCCCTTCTTCTAATAGGCTTCCCTTCCCGATCTCCAGTTTTTTGAAGCTTGTGTCCAAGGCGACGCCTTCGCCATTCCCGCGGGGATACCGCAAAGCGATGGGTCCGTTGTATTCCACGGCCGTATAAAGCATATGGCGCAATTCGTTCTCGTCCGCCGGGGCCATGACCACCATGTTGGGAACGCACCGCAAGTAAGAGAGGTCGTAAACACCCTGATGGGTTTCCCCATCCTCGCCTACCAAGCCGCCGCGGTCCAAAGCGAAAACCACGGGCAATTTCTGGAGACAAACGTCGTGGATGATCTGGTCGAAAGCCCTTTGAAGGAACGTGGAATAGATGGCGACCACGGGTTTCACGCCTTCGCAGGCCAACCCCGCTGCCATGCAGACCGCGTGGCCCTCGGCGATACCCACATCGATGAAGCGATCGGGGAAAGTTTCCCCAAATTTCTTGAGGCCCGTACCTTCCGGCATGGCTGCGGTAATGCCAACCAAGTTCGGGTGGTCCTTGGCAAGCTCGACAAGGGTGTCCCCGAAGACTTTTGTGTAACTAGGCGCGGCAGCGGGCGCGGCTGGTGAAATGGTGCCGGTTTGTTTATCGAATACGGAGACGCCGTGGTATTTTTCCGGATTCTCCTCGGCCGGGCCATAGCCCTTCCCTTTTTGGGTGACGACATGAAGCATGATGGGGCCCTTGAGTTCCTTGACCTGTTGGAAGATATCCACCAGGGTCAGGATGTTATGTCCATCGATGGGTCCGTAATAGCGAAGACCCAATTCCTCGAAGAGAGTGCTGGGGGTCACGAAGCCTTTCAAGGCTTCCTCGGCATGATGGGTCATTTGGAGCATCTGGGGACCCACGTTAGGAATGCTGTTGATGAAACCCTCGACCCGGCGTTTGGCCTCGTTGTAGGGCTTGCCCGCCAGGATCTTGTTCAAGTAGGACGTCATGGCGCCCACACTGGGGGAGATGGACATTTCGTTATCGTTGAGGATGACCGTCATGTTGAGTTTGGGGTGGTCGCCGATGTTATTAAGGGCTTCCATCGAAAGACCGTTGGAGATGGCCGCGTCGCCGACCACGGCTAGCACGTGGAAATCTTTCTTGAGGATGTCCCGGCCCATGGCCATACCGAAGGCCGCCGAAAGTGCGGTGCCAGCGTGACCCACGGCAAAGGTGTCGTAATCGCTTTCGTTACGTTTGGGGAAACCACAAAGACCCTCGAATTGGCGTAGGGTGGGGAATTTCTCGCGGCGGCCCGTAATGGCCTTGTGGCCATAGGCTTGATGGCCCACATCCCAAACGATGCGATCCTGGGGGGTGTCATAGACGTAATGCATGGCCAGGGTCAATTCGACCGCGCCGAGGCTCGCACCCAAATGACCGCCTGTCTTGGCGACGGCGGTGACTAGGAAGTCGCGAAGCTCCTCGGCCACTTTGGGGAGGGCTTCCTTGGGAAGGGCCCTTAGTTGGGCCGGTGATTCGATCTTATCCAAGTACTCGTATGGCAATTTCAGTCCTCAACCTTTGTAAAATAAAAGCCCGACGACCACACCGATAAAGGCCCCCACGAAAACCTGGGTAGGGGTATGGCCTAATAATTCTTTCAGTCTTTGTTGGGGGAATGGCTTGGAACTATATAGATCGTCCACGATCTCGTTCAGGATCTTCGCTTGCTGACCCGCCGCCCTACGGACACCCGCCGCATCCGACATGATGACCAAGGCCATACCCAAGGAAAGCATGAAAACGGGTGAATTCCAACCCGCTTCCAAGCCAATGGCGGTGGCTAAACAGGACACGAACGCCGAATGGGAGCTTGGCATGCCTCCCGTACCCACAAACAAACGGAAGTTGATTTTATGATGCTTGTACCAATAAAGCAACACTTTGAGCCCTTGTGCCACGGCCCAAGCCAGGGTTGTCGAATAAAAGATCTTGGAGTGGAAGATCAAGCTGGGTGAATTGTTGAATAAATCGACCCGCATGTCGGTATCCCTTTCTTAAGAACTACAGCCAAAACCTATTTTTTACCTCGATACGACCGACAAAGACCGATGAAGACCGATAAGGCATCGGTTGTTATCGGCAGTCATCGGTTTTATCGTTGTTAAAAATCTTTTGTCCTTACACAGATTCTTAGTTTGTTCGTTGCGCCATTTGAAGGGCCAGGGCGGCCAAGGGTTTGGCTTTCGATC
>CAZLND010000154.1:0-6543 GCA_964560635.1 uncultured bacterium
TCCTGGCGACGGTCGCCCTCGGTATCCAAAGCCTATTGGGGTCCATCCCCGCCAAAAGAAGGGTCTGGGCTTTGGCCGCCCTCATGGCCGGGTCGGCGGGATTGGACGCTTATCATTGGTTCGGCGCCTATCATTCATGGGCCATCCCCTCGCTCGAGACGGGCAATTCCAAACCCCCCGAACATTACCGGGCGTACCAGTCCATGGAAGCGCAAAGCCTCACCCATGGGCCCGGTTTGGTCTTGGAAGAGTTCGTCACCAACATCTTCAACCAAACCTTGCTGGCCACCACCTACCCTTTCAACGCCGCCCGGAACCCCCGTTTCTCACCCTCCGACGCGACTTGGGCGGGGATCCTGGCTCCGCCTTCCTATCGGAAAGATTTTTATGGATGGTTCCCGGGCACTCAGCTCTACCCGCTTTCGGAAGGGCTCGCGAAATACGACGAAGCCTGGGACCTTTGGATACTACCGGTGACGGAACAGGACCGGCCTCGATTGATGCGGATGATGGCGGCCAACCGTCTGATACAGGACCTCTATGACGTCATCCCCTACGACGTGGCCGAACCTTCCTACACGAAGGTCCTCCAGGGACTCTTCAAGCATTACGACCTCTTCCAAGGGGACCCTTTTTTGGAGCCGGCCTTTTGGGCCAAGATCGCCGAATACGCGTGGGAACAAAAGGACAGGGACCTGTTCTTGAAAGCGGCTGGGAAGGTGGTCAGCTCCGGTCATCCCCAAAGCCGGCTTTGTTACCGGATGGGTTTAACGCATGAGGCGATGGGGGAATACCAAGCGGCCAAGGGGGATTTCCTGGAGGCGGGCCGTCTGGACCCCGAATATGAACCCCCGGCGGAGAAGTTGAAGTGGTTGGATGACATGACAGCCAAGGCGAAAACCAACTTCAAAAGCAATTGAACCAACCCCTTGAGAATCGCAAGGGGACCGAGCACTAAGGGCACCAAGTAAGGCAAAAACCAACCCTGGTGGGATGAATCAAAAGAACCTTTGGCATCAGAACCCGAATGATCCCTACGTTTTAATCAAAATTTTGCTGTTCGCTGTTCTTGGTGCCCTTGGTGCCTTGGTGGTTCAAATCATCTTTGTTTTTGGAGTTCCACCAGGTTCGCCGCCGCGGGCGTGTCGTTCAACTTCGATCCCACCGCCTTCTCAAAAGCCACGCGCGCGGACCGATAGTCCTTCTTCACGTAAAAAAGCCCGCCCAACTCGTTGTAAAAATAAGCCGTGGGATAGCCTTTCTGCAGTGCCTGTTCCAGGTCGGCTTGGGCCTGGGCCAAGTCCCCTTCCGCCGCGTGGTTGAGGTAAGCGAGGTTCCAGAACAGGGATTCCAGGTAGGGGTCCCCGGAGAGCGCGGGGTGAACCTCCGCCAAACTTTTCAAGACCGAGGTTCGAGGCCTGCCCGTGGGCCGGTTCAAGATGGCCAGGTCGACCGCTTTCATGGCCTCATCGGCCTTGGCCCATTGCCAGAGGTTGTCCCGATAAGGCGCCACCGGCACGACCACCATCATCATCCCCTCATCGCTCGACGTCACGTCCTTGGACAGAACCTCAAAAGTCGCTTCCGGGAACCGGGTTTCGAGGAAAGGCCGGTAATTCACGTTGGCCATGAAGACACAGCTTTGGGCGTCCTTGAGCGGCGCCGGCGATCCAACCTTCAGCGAAAGTGGGTAAGCCGCGACGCTCAAACTTTTATCGAAGGGATAGGGGTCGAATTCCAGGAAAAAGAAATAGGGACCCTTGGTCGGAAAGTCTTTCCGTAACCGGTCATTGGCCCGCCACCGCTCTTCCGATTTGGACCACTGATTCCAATGCTCGAAGTTCGAGGAGCAAGCTTGATGGTAAGGCCCGGCCAAGTGGTAAAAATCCGATCCGGCCGAAAGGACCAAAAGCGTCCCCAACAAAAGCGGCCGAACCTTTAGGGGGAACGCGGTCAAGAGTGTCTGCATTCCCAACCCCGTGGTGAACAACAGGACCGGAAGTATCTGCGCCACCCGGAACATCTCTATCTCTTTGGCGATGAAAGCCGGGGCCAAGAAAAGCGCCGTCAGACCCAAGGCCACTTGGGCCAGCTTTGTCCCCCGCGCCCGCCACCATTGGGCCAGTCCGATGAAAAAACAGGCGTCCAAGATCGGGTTCAAATAGCCGCCCCAAAAAGGCTTGTAGGCGTGAAGGTCCGTGTTCAGTCCCCAAAAAAGGGCGGTCAGATAGGAAAAAGAGTCGCTCATCCGGATAAGCAGATCCCCCCCTCCCTTTCCCAACCACAGGCTTTGGATATAGCTCCCGTAACCTTGCCGCAGCGCGGCAACCGCCAAGGGCAGGATCGCTAGGAAAGCCGCGACCAAATAGGCTCCGATCAACCCCCGCTTCCCTTTCCAAGCCCACGCCAAAAAGACCAGGCCCACACCCAAGGCCACGAAGGGCCAGGCGAAATAAATGTAGAAGCCCGTTCCTGTCACCAGACCCAAAAGGATGGCCCAACGGACCCGCAAAGCGGGTTTGGCCTTGAGTAGATGAACCAATGCCGCCAGGGCCAGGGACTCCCAAAGCAATATCAGGATGGCCTGGTGGTTGAATCGCCCCACGTAAACGGGATAAAAGCCCAGGCACAAAAGGCAGGCGAAAAGAAAGGCGAAGCTTTTGGAAAAGAGCTTCCGGGCCGCCAGGTAACCCAAGGGTAGGGCCAAGATGGAAAGCAGGGCCGGGAAGAGCCACATGGAAAAGAGGGAGGGAGTGATGAATTTGAAATAAAAGCCGATGAGCCAATAAAAAAGCGGGGGCATCTGGCTGTTATCCCGGAAGAATTGCCAATGCCATTCGCGGGCCAGGTCCATCCCAAAAGAAGCGTTCCGGGCCTCATCCAAGACCGGCCAAACCGACAGGCTATCGAGTTTATAGAACCTCAAAAAAAGAGCGGCCACTCCCAACAAAACCCAAACCACCAGGGGAACAGCGGGAAGGCTCTCGGTGGAAAGGACGCGTTCCGGCGAAAGGGCCGCCTTCCCTTCCCTCACTAAGAGCCAGAAAGGCAATGTGATGCCGAAAAGGAATAGGGTGAATTTGGTCGTTAGGGAGAAGGGTCCATACGAGAGAAGGCCGCTAGTCAGGAGGAATATCCCAAATGTGATCCAAAGCTGGGAACTCGGGTTAAATTTCTTGGAAGTTTTCAAGTTACTTACTCCTCGTCGTGGACGTCTTCGTTCCCGTATAAACGACTTTGAATATCCGGCCGCCGTAGTCATCGGAGATGAAAAGTTCGCCGCGGGGACCGGTCAGGATATCCACCGGTCTCCCCACTTTTTCACCATTCTTCAAGCGGAAGCCAAGGAAGTCCTGGCCGGGCCCGACCTTCTTCCCGCCCTTTCCCACAAAGGGAAAAAAGACCACCTTATAACCAACGGGGATACTCCGGTTCCAACTCCCGTGGAAGCAGACAAAAATCCCATTTTTGTATTTTTCGGGGAAAACCGCACCCGAGTAAAAAGCGATCCCCAAGGGGGCGCAATGGGCTTGGTATTCGAAAGCGGGGAGACCAGTTTGGCGGATCCCCTTCTTTCCCAGATCGGGGTCGGGCACGATCTTTCCATGCAGCGTGTAGGAATAGGGCCATCCATAATCCTTGCCCTGTTCGACTTGATAGATACATTCGGGCGGCAGGTCGTCCCCGATCATGTCCCGGCCATTGCAGGAAGCCCATAGGGACTGGGTGCCCGGGCGGAAAGTCATCCCAACCGCGTTCCTTAGGCCCCTCGCGAATATCTCGAATCGGGTCCCATCAGGCTCACAGCGGCAAATGGTCGCCCGGCGTTCGTCCGTTTCTTCACAAGCGTTGCAGGAACTTCCGATGGAAATATAAAGTTTATGGTCCGACCCAAAGAGGATGGTGCGGGTCGAGTGGCCCCCACCTCCGGGAAGTTCCACTACCGTTTGGCCGTCCTCCCTGGACAAACGCCGGCCCCTCAAGGTGAAGCGCGACACGCGGTCCACTTCTCCCACATAGAGGGAACCCTGATAAAAAGCCAGGCTGTGGGGATGGTGCAACCCTTCGATCACTGTCTTTGTTTCAGTCGAGACGCCACTGTTCCCGGGATCAAGCAAGGCTACCACGCGCCCATCGTCCATTTGGCAGGCGTAAAGAACGCCATCCGGGGAAAGGGCCATGCCCCGCGCGCCTTCGAGGTCGGGGGCGTAGATCGAGGCCGTGAATCCGGACGCCATTTTTAAGCGCGAAGCGGCGTCAGCCCAGAGGAGCGCGGGCGAACAAATGACCAAGATAAAAAAGATCAGGAACCTTTGGTGGATCTTCACTTCATTTGCCTCCCGAAAAACCTGAATCAAATTAGCCACAGATGCATGGGATGAATGGGATGGGTTCAAGAGAAATCATAACCCAATAATCCAAATATTTTTTTGAGATGCCCCCCATAAGACTTTGGATTTAAGCCATCTGAGTGCATCCCATGCATCTGTGGCAAAAAGCCTTGTCGGTGTGTCGAAAAGATTTTCGCCTTACTTGGTGTCTTGGAGTCTCGTTTACGCCCTTGGCCAAAGGCCAACGGGTGGCGCCGGACTTGGGTTTTGTTCGCCGTTACAACCAATCTTCTTTTGCCTTACTTGGTGCCCTTGGTGGTTCAATCTTCCTTGGTTTTGCTTTTCTTCGTTTCCCAGACCAATTTCTTCCAGGCGGGAGCCTTGAAGCCCAGGGCCTTCACGCAAACCAAAAAATCCTTCGGAGGGAGGGCCGTATAGCTTTTGGTGATGCCGGTGCGGGGATGCTGGAGCGAAAGCCTGAAGGCGTGCAACATTTGGCGGTCGGCCTTGTCCGAGCCTTTCCCGTAAACCCGGTCGCCCAGGATGGGATGGTGGATGAAATCCATATGCACGCGGATCTGGTGGGTGCGCCCGGTTTCCAACTTCAAGTGGAGCAGGCTCGCTTCTTCATTCGAGAGGAGGGTATGAAAATGGGTCACGGCATTCTTGCCCGTCTCGGCCCTTACCGCCATTTTCTTACGGGCGCTGGCGTGACGGCCGATGGGAGCGTCCACGGTGCCCTTGGCTTCCACCTTGCCTTTGACGAGCCCTAAATATTCCCGGCTGAGTTTGCGTGACTTGAGTTGCCTGACCAGGCTCTTATAGGCCCGGTCGCTCTTGGCCACCACCAGCAGGCCTGAGGTGTCCTTGTCCAACCGGTGCACCAACCCCGGCCTTTGCACTCCCCCGACCCCGGCGATGTTGGGGCAATGGGCGATGAGGGCGTTCATGAGGGTCTGGTCGGGGTTCCCCGCGCCCGGATGCACCACCAGCCCTACGGGCTTGTTGATGACCAGGATGTCCTTGTCCTCGAAGATGACGTCCAGGTCGATGGCCTGGGCCTTCATGGTGGGCTTGGCGGAGGCCGGCAGGGTCACTTGGTAGGCCTGCCCCACTTGGACGGTCAAACCCGCCTTGAAGACCTTCACCTGAAATTGCGGGACGACCTGCCCCTTTTCGATCATGGTTTGTACTTGGGTCCTGGAAAAGGATGGCAATTGGGAGACCAAAAAAACGTCCAAGCGTTTTCCGGCCTCTTCGGACGTTACGGTAAAACGGGCGGTTTGGACTTTATTTGAGGAAGGTTCCATAGGGGGGCTATTTTACATAAAAACGGACGGATAAGGCATTTGAACCACCAAGGCACCAAGGGCACCAAGTAAGGCAAAAACATGACCTTGTTGGGAACAACCGACAAAGAAGTCCAGAGAGAAAACTACAAAGCCACTCTTTTGATACCTTGTTTGATCAACGGAACATTGAAATTAATAAGAAGTCCTAATCTGTTATTCGTTACTTTTAAATAGGTCAGGATTTGAGCCTCGTGAACAGGCAAAAGGGCTTCTACAGCCTTCAGCTCAACAATAAGACGGCCTTGAACCAACAAATCCATCCTAAAGCCAGCATCAATTTTTTCACCCTCATAAACCAGAGGAACTGCAACTTGGGTTTCTACTTTCAAACCCCTCGTCTTTAATTCATGAATTAAACAAGCTTCGTATTCGCTTTCCAATAACCCTGGGCCAAAAGCTTTTTGAATTTTGAAAGCCGCGTCCACCACTTGGGTAGCCACTTCGTCCATCTCGGGGTCTATTTTCTCGAACTCTTTCATGTCGTTCTTGGTGCCCTTGGTGCCTTGGTGGTTCAACCAGTTGTGGTTTTCTTCTGCGCCTTCGCCACGATCCACACGATGGCCGCTAACGACAATGCCATCAGGATGCCGCTCACCGCCTGGGAGGCGGAATTAAAGACCACCAAATAATGCTTGTCCCAGCTCCGGCGCCAGAACTCGATGGTGAACCGAAGGAAACCATAGGTCAAACCGTAAAGGGGCAGGCCCATCCCCGGGTAACGAAGGGTCCATCGCCTCAAACCCAGAAGCACTAAGAACAAAACCAGGTCCCCGGCCAACTCCCAAAGTTGGGTGGGCAGGTGGGGCTGTTGGTCCTCGCCCCCTTCAAAGACCCATCCGTGACCCCAGTCGAAGAACCCC
>CAZLND010000155.1:0-6463 GCA_964560635.1 uncultured bacterium
TGGCCGAGGGGGCCCAATTGTCATCGCTTGCCGATGAGACTCCCGAGGGCCGTAGTATCGTCGTGCTGGCAAAGGAAAAATACGGCCTGAGGGGCCGCGAGATCAACGAGACGCAGGCCACTTTCATTCCTTTCACGGCCCAGACCCGCATGAGCGGGGTGGACATGGGCAAGCGCTCCATCCGAAAGGGTTCGGCGGACGCCATTGAGGCTTATGTCAAAAAAGAAGGCGGAAAATATCCGGAAGACGTGCGCGCGGGGGTGGACTCCATCTCCCGTCGGGGCGGCACGCCCCTCGTCGTGGCCGAGAATGGTCAAGTACTCGGGGTCATCCATCTCAAGGACATCGTCAAGGGCGGCATCCAGGAGCGTTTCGCGGAGCTTCGCCGAATGGGCATCAAGACCGTTATGATCACAGGGGACAACCCGCTCACCGCCGCGGCCATCGCCGCTGAGGCGGGCGTGGACGACTTTTTGGCCCAAGCCACGCCTGAGACCAAATTAAAACTCATCCGCGAATCCCAAGCGGGCGGACGATTGGTAGCCATGGCGGGGGACGGCACCAACGACGCGCCAGCCTTGGCCCAGGCCGATGTGGCGGTGGCCATGAATACTGGCACCCAAGCCGCCAAGGAGGCGGGCAACATGGTGGACCTGGATTCCAACCCCACCAAGCTCATCGAGGTGGTGAAGATCGGTAAACAGCTCCTCATGACCCGGGGTTCGCTCACGACCTTTTCCATCGCCAACGACGTGGCCAAGTATTTTGCCATCATCCCGGCGGCCTTCGCTTTGACCTACCCGGAACTCAACGCGCTCAACATCATGCGTTTGGCGACGCCGGAGTCGGCCATCCTTTCGGCGGTCATCTTCAACGCGGTCATCATCGTGTTCCTGGTGCCCCTGGCCTTGAAAGGGGTCCGGTACAAACCCGCTTCGGCTTCCCAACTGTTATGGAGGAATTTTCTCCTGTACGGCGTGGGAGGCTTGGTGGTGCCCTTCCTGGGCATCAAATTGATCGACGTGATCTTGGTCACGTTACACTTGGTTTAAGGAGACTGACATGATGAAAGAATTGATGACTCAAATAAAAACTTCGGCGCTGTTCGTGGCCGTTTTCACCTTACTGGTCGGACTGGTCTATCCCGTTCTGGTCACCCTCTGCGGGCAGGTCCTGTTCCCGAAGCAAGCGAATGGGAGCCTGATCGTGATGAATGGGAAGACCATTGGATCCGAACTCATCGGCCAAACCTTTGATGACCCCAAGTATTTCTGGGGAAGGCCCTCCGCTACTTCGCCTTCCACCTACAACGCGGCCAGCTCGAGTGGTTCCAACCTGGGGCCGACCAATCCCGCGCTCATTGACGCGGTGAAGGGCCGAGTGGAAACCTTGCGGAAAGCGGACCCGGAAAACAACGCTCCGGTCCCTATGGACCTGGTGACCAGCTCGGGTTCGGGGCTTGACCCCCATATCAGCCCCGCGGCCGCCTATTACCAGGCTTCTCGCGTGGCGAAGATCCGCAAGCTGGACCTGAAGACGGTGCAGGACCTGATCGATAAGCACATCGAAGGACGCTGGTTGGGTTTCATCGGCGATCCCCGGGTCAACGTGTTGAAACTGAACCTCGATCTAGACACCTTGAAATGATATGAGTCACAAATGATGACACTTGGTTCAAAAATACATTTAAGTAGTTTCGGAACAAGGATCGCGGGCGCTGAAGCCCTGAAAGCGGTTATTGCCCCGAAATTCCTATGAATAATGAGAACGTTCTCGTTGGCACGAGGCTTGCTCTACGCTGTGACGCAATGGATGAAGTCCAAAATTTTGAGGAGGATGTGATGAAAAAGACAATGAAGTTGTTCAGCCTGTTGGCCATGACCCTGGTCCTATCAGGAGCGAGAGTTTGGGCGGATGGAGCCGCCGCCGCGGCCACCCCAGCCGCGCCTACGGTGACCGTGAACGGTTTGGTCGATGGCTATTACACCTTCAATTTCAACAACGCGGCCAATGGAGCGAAGGGAACGGGTAACAACGGGACCTTCTTCAATACGGTCGATGATTCCTTCTCGCTGGGGCTCGCCGAGGCGTCTTTCACCGCCACCCAGGGCCAAGCGGGCGGGAAGGTGGTCCTGGCCTATGGCCAGGAAGGGAACCTGGGGCTGTTGGGCCAGGGATTGGACGTCCTGCAAGCCTACGTGTCCTATAACCCCGACCAATGGTCGTTCAAGTTCGGCCGCATGGCCACCCATATGGGCAATGAGGTCATCGAGAGCAACGGCAATTGGAACTACAGCCGTTCGCTCTTGTTCTGGTATCCTATTCCCCTTTGGCACACGGGTTTTTCCGCGACCTTCACGCCCGACGCGAAATTCTCGATCATGGCCTGCGTCCACGACGGGTGGAACAGCACCAACGCCTCCCACTATGGCAAGACCTATGGCCTACAAGTGGTCCTGAAACCCGAATCCGCCTTTAGCTTGACCTTGAACGGCATCGCGGGTCCTGACCCTACGGGAGTGACGGGCGATAGCCGTTACGTGGGAGAGGGCATCCTTGCCTGGAACGCTTCGGACAAATTTTCCTTGGTCCTGGATGGGGAAGGTGGAGGACAGGATATCGGTACGACCGGCAGTTCGACCTTCTGGGGCGCGGCCCTTTACGGCCGTTACCAGATGCAAAACGACCTGGCGGCCACCCTTCGCTTGGAAGTGTTGAAGGACAGCCAGGACCTGATGGCGATCTATGGCGCGACCCCGGTGGGCCCAGCCACGGATGTGGAAGGCCGCGAGGTCACCCTGACCATCGAACGCAACTTTACGCCTAACCTTTTAGGCCGGTTAGAAGGCCGGTACGATTACGCCCTTTCCGGTGGGACCATTTACGCCGCTGGGACAGGGCCTTTCGCGGGCGGAAGCGCCGATCAGTTGACGGGAACGGCCAGCGCCATCATGAGTTTCTAAGATTCCCTGAATTGGGTTGAGGGGGATCTTGGCGTCGATCATTAAAGGGCTCCATTCGTTATAATGGGGTCCAATAACCAAGAACGGCCAGGTTCCCCCTATGGCGGATAAAAGACCCAATCCAGACGAATTGTTGAGCCGCGTCCAAGCGGAAGAAAAGAAGCAAAGTCGCGGCAAGCTGAAGATCTTCTTCGGTTTCTCGCCGGGTGTCGGCAAGACCTACGCCATGCTTGAGGCCGCCCATGCCAAAAGGAAGGAAGGCGTCGATGTGGTGGTGGGCCTGGTGGAAACCCACGGCCGCCAGGACACATCCGCGCTGTTGGAAGGGTTCGAGGTCCTTCCCCGCCTCGAACTGGAGTACCACGGGACCCGCCTGAAAGAATTCGACTTGGACGGTGCCCTGAAGCGCCGCCCGGGACTCCTCATCGTGGATGAGCTTGCCCACACCAACGCCGACGGCTGCCGCCACATCAAACGCTGGCAGGACGTACAGGAACTGCTCGATAGCGGCATCGACGTTTATTCCACCCTCAATGTCCAGCATTTGGAATCCATCAACGACATCGTGGCCCAGATCACGGGCGTCATCGTGCGCGAAAGACTCCCCGACAAGGTGTTGGAGGAAGCCGATGAAGTCGAGTTGGTGGACCTTCCCCCGGACGACCTCCTCAAGCGCCTGGGGGAGGGAAAAGTCTACATGCCTGAGGCGGCGCAACGGGCTATCCACAATTTCTTCAAGAAGGGCAACCTGATAGCGTTGCGGGAAATGGCCCTTCGCATGACCGCCGACAGGGTCAATGAGCAGGCGCAGGACTACCGCCGGGACCAAGCCATCACCCAGACTTGGCCCACCACGGATCGTATCCTGGTCTGTGTTTCCTCCAGCCCTTCCTCGGCCAATCTGGTGCGGGCGGCCCATCGCATGGCCAAATCCCTGCGAGCCGATTGGATCGCGGCTTATGTGGAACCCCCCGAGCGCACCCGTGTGCCGGAGGCCCAAAGGAACCAGGCCATCCAGCATTTAAGGTTGGCCGAGCAATTGGGCGCCGAAACCGCCATCTTGAGCGGGACTAGTTTCGCCGAGGAGATCCTGACCTATGCCCGCGAGCGGAACGTGAACAAGATCTTCGTGGGAAAGCCCCCGAAGGCTTCCTGGAAGAGGTTCTTTCGGCGCTCGCCTGTGGACCAACTGATCAGTCTCAGCGGGGAGATCGATATTTACGCCACCCGGGGGGAAGCCGCCGACGCCCAGTCACCTCGTTTTCGTTTTCGTTCGGCCCAGGTCGAAGTGGATTGGAAGGCCTATGGTTACGCCTTCTTGATGGTCGGCATCAGTACGGCGGCCTCGTTGGTCTTATTCCCCTTGGTGGACCTGTCGAACCTCATCATGGTCTATCTCTTCGGTATCCTGGTCATTTCCTCCCGCCAAGGGATGGGACCTTCCACCCTGGCGTCCTTCCTGAGCGTGTTGGCCCTGGACTTTTTCTTCGTTCCGCCCCGTTTCACCTTCGCGGTCTCGGACACCCAGTACATTTTTGTTTTCTTCGTCATGCTCCTTGTGGGATTGGCCATCAGCAATTCGACCGTCCGCATCCGCCAACAGGCCCAGATCTCCCGTCTCAGGGAACGCCGCACCTCGGCCCTTTACGGCCTGTCCCGGGAACTGGCCTCCACTTGGGGAACGTCCGAGCTCTTGGAGATCGCGGTCAAGCATATCTCCGAGGTTTTCGAGAGCTCGGTGGTAGCTTTTCTTCCGGACGAGCAGGGGCGTCTGCAGGTGCAATGCGGGAACATCGGCGATTTTCAATTGACCGCCAAGGAAATGGGTGTGGCCCACTGGGCCTTCGACCTGGGACAGGCCGCCGGCAAGGGAACCGATACCCTGCCGGGGACCGATACCCTTTATCTTCCCCTTTTGGCTTCCGGGGAACCGGTGGGCGCCTTAGGCGTGAAGCCCCATTCGCCGGCACGGCTTTTTATCCCGGAACAGCTGCATTTGTTGGAAGCCTTCGCCCATCAGACCGCCCTAGCCGTGGCCGCCGATAAGCTGCTTCAAAAGCAGCAGCACACCCAGATGCAGATGGAGACGGAAAAACTAAGAAGCTCCCTTTTAAGCTCCGTTTCCCACGACCTTAGGACCCCGCTGGCGGCCATCAAGGGCTCCATCAGCAGCCTGTTGGAAAACGGGGAGAAACTGAAAGCCGCCACCCAGAAGGACCTTCTGGAGAATATCCATGACGAGACGGACCGGCTGGAACGCTTGGTCAGCAATCTCCTGGAAATGACCAAGCTGGAATCGGGGGCCATCCAGCCCAACAAGGAGCTCCAGCACCCCGAAGAGGTGATCGGTTCGGCCGTCTCGCGGGTCGAGGACAGGCTGGGGAACCGCCCCCTGAACATCCACGTGGCCCCCCAACTCCCTATGGTTCCCATGGACGCCCTGCTCATCGAACAGGTACTGGTGAACCTGCTGGATAACGCCATGAAGTACACGCCCCCTGGGACGCCTATCGACCTCACGGCCTCGGTGCGGGAAGGCTGGTTCACCATCGAGTTGGATGATCATGGCCAAGGGGTATCGGAGGGGGATCTGCCCCAACTCTTCGACAAGTTCTACCGCGGGTCCCACAAGGACAAGAGCGGGGCGGGTTTGGGCCTTCCTATCTGCAAGGGCATGGTGGAGATCCACGGGGGGACCATCTCCGCGGAGAACAGGCCCGGGGGCGGCATGAGGTTCAAGTTTTCGCTTCCATTAAGACCTGATGGGGAAACTGGGACCCCCCATGGCTAAGCAATCGGTCCTCATCATCGAGGATGAGTTGTCCATCCGCCGGTTCCTGAAACCTTCCCTGGAAAACCACGACTTCAAGATCATCGAGGCCGACAACGGGGTGGAAGGTATCGCCCTAGCCTCCTCCCACAAACCTGACATCATTCTTTTGGACCTGGGACTGCCCGACATGGACGGTTTGGAGGTCCTGAAGCGCCTGAGGGAATGGGCGACGGTGCCCATCATCATCCTGACCGCCCGTGGCAAGGAGAAGGACAAGATCCTGGGGCTGGACGCGGGCGCGGACGATTACCTGACCAAACCTTTCGACGTGGGGGAACTAATGGCCCGCATCCGGGTGGCCCTGCGGCACGCGCAACGATTGAAACAAGGAAGGGAAGAGCCGATTTTTGAATCGGGCGACCTGAAGGTGGACTTGGCCAAGCGGGTGGTCACGGTAAAGGGCAAGGAAGTGCATCTCACGCCCAATGAATATGATCTGTTGGCCTTGCTTATCCGTTACGCGGGCAAGGTGGTCAGTCAAAAGCAGATACTCAAGGAAGTTTGGGGGCCGGGGGCCAGTGAGGAACAAAGCCAGTTGCTACGGACCTATGTCCATCAATTGCGGGAGAAGATCGAGGCCGATTCCGCCCGGCCCCGCATTCTCATCACCGAACCTGGGGTGGGATATAGGTTGAAGGAAGAACAATAACCTTTGGCCATTAAGGGG
>CAZLND010000156.1:0-6449 GCA_964560635.1 uncultured bacterium
AAAAAGTTAGAAAATATGCCCAAATCCTATTTATTATTAAAATTTAATTAATAAAATTATCTTCAATTCTAATCTGTTTTAAAAATGGTTTGAAATCAGGGAGAGCTACTTAAGGTAATGATAATATATTTTTTAAACAAAGTTTTTTTATTTTTTTGAGCTACAACGTTTTTCCAACGCTTATCTCCGCTCCCCTTGCCGCGAAATTTTGAAAGGTTGTCCATGGAACAGGCCGAAAGCCCAATTTTTATTCCCTTTCACCTTTTTGGGATCGAGAACGCCATCAACGCGTTGACGGTTTCCTGGTTCGTCACCCTTTTATTGATGGGAATGATGACCTTGGCCATTCGCAACCCCAGGATGGTCCCAGTGGGCGTTCAAAATTTTTTCGAGATGGTGTTCGAGTTCGTTCAAGGTTTGGCCGAACCCCTGGTCGGGAAGCACGCTCCCTTTTTCTTCCCTCTTTTCTTCTATCTGTTCCTATTCATCTTCTTCAATAACCTCATGGGCCTTATCCCTGGTTCCATGTCCCCCACGAGTCGGGTGGATGTGAACCTCGGCTTGGCCCTCATCGTGTTCCTTTCCACCCACTTCTTCGGTATCAAGCAAAAGGGCATCCTCAAGTACCTGAAGCACTTCCTACCCCCGGCCATCCAAGTGCACCCTTCCACACCCATGGGGCTTAAGGTCATGATCCAGGTCATCAACATCGCCCTTCTTATAATGATGCCGGCCATCCATCTCATCGGCGAATTGGTGCGGCCCATCTCCCTGACCATGCGTTTGTTCGGGAATATGATGGCCAAGGAAAAGATCCTGGCGGTCTCCATCCTTTTAATGACCCTCTTATTAAGCAATGAAGGCTTCACTAAAGGGATCGTCGTTTTCCCGTTCCTGCTCCGGGTCTTCATCATCATCCTGGGCGTGTTGGTTTCCTTCTTACAAGCTTTCGTTTTCATGTTGCTGGCCATGGTCTATATCGGCGGGGCCGTCCAAGAACATGACAATCACGAGGAGCATGAGGGCGCGGCCGCCCATTAGGTTCGAGAACGATGTTCCCGCGCAAGCGGGATTCCCCGGGGCTTGCCCCCGCTTGTTCCTGGGGATCCGTAGGATCATTTATAGAGGAGTCGTAAAATGAAAAAGTATTCGTTGTTGGCTTCGATGGTTTTGTTGTTCGTGGCCGTGAATGGCTCGGCTTGGGCCGAGGCGGTTGCCGGTAAGGCCACCGAGGGAAGCGTTTGGTTCTTCGGCATGACGGTCTTGGCCGCCGGATTGGCCATCGGTTTGGGCGCCATCGGCGCCGGCATCGGCCAGGGTATGGCCGTTGGGAAGGCCTTGGAAGCTATGGCCCGTCAGCCCGAAATGGCCAACACCTTCCAGACCAACATGTTCATCGGTTTGGCCATCATCGAGTCGCTGGCCATCTACGCGTTGGTCGTTTCGATGATCTTGTTGTATGGGAATCCGTTCAAGGCTTTGTTCGTCGCTTAACAGAATGATGAAAAAGTCTAAAGGGCAGACTTTTTCGTATTTTCGTCGCAGATCAGCCCTTGAAAAAAGGGCTCAAAGGCGATCTGCTCCTGGCCCGTGGCTGTTACAGGGTGAAAGGAATTTTTAAGCACCCTGAGAGTTTGTTTGTTGTTAAGGAAACCCGTCCTTAAGAGGGGGCAACCCCCCTTAAGGACACTTATTTGAAAAGGCAAAAAAATGGAATTCAACGTCAATGTTTTCGTCTTAAATTTCATCACTTTCATCGTCGGGATGTGGCTTTGTTCCAAGATCTACCTGCCCCAGATCAAGAGCTGGATGGATAACCGCCAAAAACGCATCGAGGACCAATTGGCCAACGCCGAAAAGCGCCAAAAAGAATCCGAGGCCCTCAAAGCCGAGTTCGAGAAAAAAGTGAAGGAACTGGAACAAAACACCGCCGAGATCCTGCAAAAGTCCCGCCAGGACGCCACTCATAAGAGGGATGAGGTGGTCCAGGCCGCCCGCAAGGAAGCCGAACTCATCCTGGCTGACGCCCGCAAGGCCCTGGAGAACGAGCGTCAGGCCGTCACCCAAGACTTACAAAAGGAAGTGGGCAGTTTGTCCGTCAAGATCGCGGAGAAGATCCTCCGCGCTACCGTGGACCCGAAGCTACAGGAAAAGCTGGTGCAAGAAGGCGTCAAGGAATTGGGCGCTCGCCAGAATTAAGGTTTGATTATTTAAGGAGGTTTTATGGAATCGGTCATCGCCGAGAAATATGCCGTGGCCCTTTTGAAAGTGGCCCAAGAACAAAAAACTGTCGACGCCATCGCGACCGAGATCCTGGCCATCCAGAAGGCCGTGGAAGACGAGCCCGAACTCAAGGCTACCCTCGAACACCCTCGGGTCAAGGCGGGAGAGAAGTTGGAAGCCCTGAAGCGCTCTTTGAACAAGAAGCTTTCGGCCACCATGGAGAATTTCTTGATGCTACTCATCATGAAAAAGCGCATCAAGCATTTCAAGGCGGTGGCGGACCACTACGAGCGCCTGTCCTATGAAATGAAGGGGAAGGCCATCGCCCGGGTCTTGACGGCCATGCCCTTGAACGCCGCTCAAAAGAGCAGCCTAACGCAAAAACTTTCCACGATGTTCGGGATGACGGTGGAAGTGAAGGAAGAAGTGAAGCCTGGCCTCATCGGCGGGATGATGATCTACCTGGGCGACCAGCGGATGGACGGAAGCGTGCTGGGCCAGTTGGAACGCATGAAACAACGGTTAATGAAGATCGAGATCGATTAAACCGGCTGCCAGCTATCGGCTGATGGCTGACAGTAACGGCGAAACCAAAAGACGAAAACGACAACTTAGTACCATTTTGATGGAGGAATAGTATGGCTATCCAAGCGGACGAAGTGACGAAGATCCTGAAATCCCGCATCGAGGAATTCAAACCCGACGCCGAGCTCACGCAAGTGGGCGAGGTGCTGAAGGTGGGTGACGGCGTGGCCGTCATTTATGGTCTCAAGAACGCCATGGCCGGTGAGTTGCTCAAGTTCCCCAATGAGGTCTATGGCATCACCTTCAACCTGGAGACCGATTCGGTCGGCGCGGTTTTGATGGGCGATACCACCAAGGTCAAGGAAGGCGACGCCGTCCATCTGACGGGCCGTATCGCCGAGGTGCCCACGGGCAAGGAACTGTTGGGCCGCGTGGTCAATCCCCTGGGTCAACCCATCGACGGGAAGGGGCCCTTGAAGGCTTCCTCCTCCCGCCGCATTGAGTTCAAGGCCCCGGGCGTCATCCAGCGCCAGCCGGTCAAAGAGCCCATGCACACGGGCATCAAGGCCATTGATTGCATGATCCCCATCGGCCGGGGCCAACGTGAGCTCATCATCGGCGACCGCCAGACGGGCAAGACCGCTGTGGCCATCGACGCCATCCTCAACCAGAAGGGCAAGAACGTCATTTGCGTGTACGTGGCCATCGGCCAAAAGCAGTCCACCGTGGCCCAGGTCATCCGTACCCTTGAAGAGCACGACGCCTTGGGCTATTGCATCATCGTCGCGGCAACCGCTTCCGATCCGGCGCCTTTGCAGTACCTAGCTCCCTACGCGGGCTGCGCCATAGCCGAGGAGTTCACCTATAACGGCGGCCACGCCTTGGTGGTTTATGACGACTTGTCCAAGCAAGCGGTTGCTTACCGCGAATTATCCCTGCTCCTTCGCCGTCCACCGGGACGTGAGGCTTATCCGGGTGATGTCTTCTACTTGCACTCTCGCCTTTTGGAGCGCGCTTGCAAGCTCAATGACAAGCTGGGTGGCGGATCGCTGACGGCCCTTCCCATCATCGAGACCCAAGCCGGGGACGTGACGGCCTATATCCCGACCAACGTGATCTCCATCACGGACGGACAGATCTTCCTGGAATCGAACCTCTTCAACTCAGGCATCCGTCCGGCCATCAACGTGGGTATCTCGGTGTCCCGCGTCGGCGGAAACGCGCAGACCAAAGCCACCAAGAAGGTGGCGGGCAAACTCAAGCTCGATATGGCCCAGTACAACGAATTGGCGGCTTTCGCCCAGTTCGGCGCGGAGCTGGACAAGACTTCCACGGCCCAGCTCAACCGGGGTATCCGCATGGTGGAACTGCTCAAACAAGCGCAATATTCGCCCATGATCATGGAAGACCAAGTGGCCTCCTTCTTCGCCGGCATCAACGGCTATCTGGACGGTCTGGCTATCGATAAGGTGAAGGCCTTCGAGTCGGGGCTTCTCTCCTTCCTTAAGTCGAAGAAGCCGGAGATCCTCAAGGACATCGCCGAGAAGAAGGACATCTCGGACGATACCAAGACCAAACTGACGGCAGCTATCGAGGAGTTCAAAAAAAGTTTTTTATTTTAATTCTTTAACCACCAAGGGCACCAAGGACACCAAGAGAAGCTAAAACCAAGATTTTGATTATGCCGTCTTGGTGAACTTGGTGTCTTGGTGGTGAACAGGTTTTTAAATGGCTCAAATTAAAGAGATCAAAACCCGCATCAAAAGCGTGAAGAACATCGGGCAGATCACCAAGGCCATGAAGATGGTGGCCACCGCCCGTTTGAAACGCGCCCAACAGCGAATCCTGGGCGCTCGTCCCTACGCCCTTTCTATGGCCAGTGTGATGAAGAATTTGGCCTCGAAGGTGGGGGAGGAAGTGCATCCTCTCCTCAGCGTCCGGGAGGAAGGCAAGACGGCCCTTCTCGTGATCACGGCGGACCGCGGGCTTTGCGGCAGCTATAACGCCAACATCCTGCGCCGGGCCCAGGCCTACTTAAAGGAGCATCCGGAGACGGTGCTTTTGACCGTGGGCAAAAAGGGCCGGGATTTCTTCAAGCGCCGCAACGTGCCTATCCGCAAGGAATGGCTCTATGTCTTCCCCCATATCCCCTTCGAGACGGTCCTGGAGATGCGTGACGAGATCGAGAACCTTTTTGTGGCCGAGAAGTTCAAGTCCATCGTGGTCCTCTTTACCGAGTTCAAGAGCGTGATCTCCCAAAAGGCGGCCCTGGACACCCTGCTTCCCATCAAGGTGGAGGAATTGCCGGGAGAAGGCGAGAAGAAGGATTATGCGGGCGGCGATTATGAGTTCGAACCGGACTTGGACACCATCCTTAATAGCCTGGTGTCCCAGTACCTAGCCACCCAGATCCACCGCTATCTCTTGGAAAGTTTTTCTTCGGAGATGGGCGCCAAGCGGGGAGCTATGGAATCGGCCAGCAAGAACGCGGGCGAAATGATCGCCAAGCTGACGTTGGAGTTCAACCGGGCGCGGCAAGCCATGATCACCAAGGAATTGGCCGAGATCGTGGGCGGGGCTGCCGCACTGCAATAAGCCTGAATATTCACCGCGCGTGAGCGTGGTCAAATCAATTTGGAGGAAGTATGAGCGCAGCCAACACCGAAACAAAGACCAAGGCCGGGGAAGTCATCCAGGTCATCGGACCCGTAGTGGACGTGAAGTTCACGGACGGAGAAGTGCCTTCTATCTATAACGCCTTGAAACTGGACATCGAGAAGGAAAATATCCATATCACCCTGGAAGTGGCCCAGCATTTGGGCGACCAGACGGTGCGCGCGGTGGCCATGAGCTCCACCGACGGTCTGCGCCGCGGGATGCCGGTGACCGACACGGGCGCCCCTATTTCCGTTCCCGTAGGACGCGGTGTCCTCGGCCGTATCCTCAACGTCCTCGGTGAGCCGGTGGACGATATGGGCCCGGTCAAGGCAGAGAAGCACTATTCCATCCACCGTCCGTCCCCTCCCTTGGTCGAACAATCCACCAAGAAGCAGATACTGGAGACCGGCATCAAGGTCATTGACCTTCTCGCCCCCTATCAAAAGGGCGGAAAGGTCGGTCTGTTCGGCGGCGCCGGTGTAGGGAAAACCGTTGTCATTATGGAACTGATCCGCAATATCGCCACCCAGCACGGCGGGTTCTCGGTCTTCGCCGGGGTGGGCGAGCGTACCCGCGAAGGGAACGACTTGTACCTTGAAATGAAGGAATCCAAGGTCCTCGATAAAGCTGCCCTGGTCTATGGGCAGATGAACGAGCCGCCCGGAGCCCGCGCCCGCGTGGCCCTCTCGGGCCTTTCCATCGCGGAGTACTTCCGCGACGAGGAGAACCAAGACGTTCTTCTCTTCATCGACAACATCTTCCGTTTCACCCAAGCGGGGTCCGAAGTGTCCGCGCTTCTCGGCCGTATGCCTTCGGCTGTCGGTTACCAGCCGACCCTGGCCACCGAGATGGGCGCCCTGCAAGAGCGCATCACCTCCACCCAAAAGGGTTCGATCACCTCGATCCAGGCCATCTATGTGCCCGCCGACGATCTGACCGACCCGGCGCCGGCCACGTCCTTCGCGCATTTGGATGCCACTACCAACCTGAACCGCGCTTTGACCGAACTGGGCATCTATCCGGCGGTGGACCCGCTGGATTCC
>CAZLND010000157.1:0-6432 GCA_964560635.1 uncultured bacterium
TTTCTTGCTTTCCTGTAAAAATTTTCGGATGACCCTCTCGCCGATAGGGACAATAAGTCCCGTTTCTTCCGCGAGACCAATGAACTCCGTCGGAAAAACAAGACCCAGGTCCGGATGCTGCCAGCGGACCAACGCCTCCGCCCCCACGATGCGGCGGGTCTTGATATCGATCTGTGGTTGGTAATAGACCACGAATTCTTCTTTTTCCAAGGCCCGCCGGAGACTGTTCTCCATCAAGAGTTGCTTGAAGGCGCTCACGTTCATGACCGAGGCGTAAAGCTGGTAATTGTTCCTTCCCTGCTCCTTGGCGCGGTACATGGCGGTTTCCGCGTTCTTCAGGAGGATCTCCGAATTCTCACCATCATCGGGATAGAACGCCATCCCGATACTGGTGGTGACATGCAGCTCATGATTATTGAGTTTGAAGGGTTGGGCCAGTAGTTCGATGATCTTTTGGGCGTGTTGGGTGGCCTCTTCCAGGCTGTTGACCTGTGGCAAAAGGAGGGTGAACTCGTCCCCCCCGAACCGGGCGATGGTCTCACTCTCTCCCAATACCCCTAAAAGGCGTTCCGCCACGGCCACTAGCAATTTGTCGCCCAACAAGTGGCCTAGGGTCTCGTTAATGTTCTTGAAGCGATCCAAATCCAACACAATAACGCCTAACATCTGCTTATTGCGGTGGGCATGCTTCATGGCCTGCTCCAGGCGGTCTTTAAATAGCATGCGGTTAGGCAGATTGGTCAAAACGTCATAATAGGCTTGGCGGCGGATGGTCTCCTCAGCCCGCTTACGGTCCGTGATGTCCCGAGCGATGGATTGCACCACCCTTTGGCCATTCCAATCGAAAACGTGGGCGTTTACCTCCACGGGCACCTTGAGACCACCTTTGGTCACTTGGCTCTTTTCAAAGGTGGTATGCCCCTGCTGGAGCAGTTTCTTGAAGATCTTCCCCATCTCATGCAGGTCTTCCGGAGTACTGATGTCCAGGGGGGTCATTTGGAGGAATTCCTCCCGGCTGTATCCCACCTTGGAGCAGGCGATATCATTGACCTCCAGATATCTTCCCGGCACACCTTCATCCGAAATGCTGAACAGGAATATGGGATCAATGGCGTTATTGAAAAGTTCACGGAACTTGTCCTCGCTACCCCGCACCGCCAAGGCGCTGCGTTTGCGTTCCAGCGCGCTGGCGAACATCTCGCCCGTGATCTTAAAGAGGGCGATATCCTCATCGGTCCATGTCTTGTGGGACCGGATGGTAGAGAAGGTCATAAGCCCTATCATTTGTCCGGCGGATAGCATGGGTACCGCCACAATGGATTTGACGCCTCTAAGTAACAGTAGTTTCTTTTCGGCCAAAGCCTCCGCCGGCAGGTCGTCAGGCGAGGAGACATGCACCACTTCCATCCTCTGGATCCGCTCGGCGAACCAGGGGTAATCGGCCAAAAGGAAGTCGCTGACCCCGTCCTCGGACCCGGATAACCCTTCCACGCGCCACTCAAAGGAGGGGTTGGTGATGCGGCCCTGGGCCTGTTGGAACATGAAAATACGGTCCACCTTGATGAATTCCCCGATGGACTGGATGGCATTCTTGACCCCGGCCTCGATCTTGTCCGGGGGCAGGTTGATGAAGTGTGAGGAAAGGGTCGTGATGAGTTTCTCGAAGTCGGCCCGCTGGCGCAGCGCTTCTTCCATGCGTTTGCGCTCGGTAACGTCGAAACCCGTACCGATGAGGCCGGTCACGGCGCCCGAATCGTCCAGGACGGGCGAGAAATGGGATTCGAACACGAAAGAGCCCTGCTCCAGGGTGTCCACCACCTGTTCCCCGGCCAAGGCCCTGCGCAGGCACAGGATGAGCTTGGGGTTGTCCCGGAAAAGCTCAAAAGCCGACTTGCCGATGAGTTGGCCGGGCTTAAGCCCGAGGGACCCCAGGCCGCTTCCTTCCAGCAAGGTGAAATTGCCGTTACGGTCGGTGGCGATGAGCACGATGGGGGCGTTGGTCACCACCTTGCGAAGGCGGTGCTCGCTTTCTTGAAGGGCGGTCTGGGCCCGGCGGTGCCCCGTCAGGTCATAGACCATCACGACGCGGGCTTTGCGGCCCTTGAACTGGATAGGGTGGGACATGATCTCCACTTCCATGAAGGCCCCATCTTTCATTCGGTGTCGGACCGACTCCTTCACCACGCTCTTCCCCTCCTTGAGGGCGGTCACCTTTTGTAATAGGTCGGGGATCTCCTGAGGATCGCGGAGGTCCTTGAGGGAAAGCTTCGTGAACTCGTTGGAGGAGTAGCCGTATTTCTGGACCGCCGAATCGTTAGCGGCCAATATTTCCAGACCATCCGTGTCGTAAATGAACATGGGGTTGGGGTTGCTTTGGAAAAGCAGCTTGTACTGAACATCTTGGTTCTCAAGGGCCTCGCGGAGCTTCTTCTCTTCGGTGATGTCGCGCACGATGGATACCATCCGGGAGCCTGCCTCGCCCTTGACCAGATGGATGGTCAACTCGAGATAGGCGACGACGCCGCTCTTGCGACGGATGACGGTCTCGTAACGGCCAGAACGCTTCTTTTCTTTCAAATGGATGACGATCTTTTCCTCGATAACGCTACGGTCGGGCAATGGGGTCAGTTCGAAGAAGGAAGGGAACGCGGCTAACTCGTCGTCCGTGTAGCCGCTGATACGGCTGAAAGCCTCATTCGCATAGATGATACGGGAGTCTTCGAGAACGATGACGCCCTCGCCGATATCACTGATGGCGTTGAGAAGGACTTCATCAAGGAAGGTTTTGAGCTGATGCGGTACGTTCAAACAGGCCCCCTGGGCGGGAGGTTAGTGGATCCGGTGCGTAAACACCGGATAATCATCATACTACGGAAGAATTTCGGGGGAAACCGGATAAGAGAAGGGGTGAGTATAAAGAATATTGTCAGCGCGAATAGTAATCAGGCTCATTTCCCGGCTTCCATTTGATGTTACAGCCGATACCCGGCTTTTGATCGGTCGGGATAGGCCGCCCGTCCAAGAGGGCGTCCAGGGCCCCTCTCAGGTCCTTACCCGTGACCGGAATGTCGGTTTTAGGCCGACTATCGTCCAATTGACCCCGGTAGACCAGCTTTCGCTCCTTGTCGAAGAGATAGAACTCAGGGGTGCAGGCCGCTCGGTAAGCCTTGGCCACCTCTTGGCTCTCGTCATAACAGACCGGATAGTTCAAGTTGAGTTCTCGTGACATGGCTTTGAGGTGTTCAGGGGAGTCATCAGGATAATTTGCCACGTCGTTGGAACAGATGGCCACGATACCCACACCCTTAGGGACATAATCCGCCCCCACCCGGGCCAATTCGGCCTTCACATGCTTCACATAGGGACAATGCTGGCTCAGAAAAATGACCAAGAGGGCCTTTTGACTTTGAGAACCGCTGGGAGAGATGGTCTTTCCGGTCACGACATCAGGTAACTTAAAATCAGGGGCTGGAGTTCCCAGCTCCAACATGGTGGAAGGGGTTACCGCCATAGTGCTCTCCTTTACTTCAACTTTTTGAGACTCGAACGTTTATCCGACGGTTTGGAGCCTTGGGAAACTTCCCGCTGAGTGGTCACTTCTTCTTGGGGCGCCCCGTTTCCTTGTTCCATTTTAACGACGTTCTTACGCCGCTTTTTGGCGGGGTGTTTTCGGTTGTGGTTTTTAGAGGCTGTCTTTTTGGGGCTATTCCAAATAGTGGGATCATTGGAGGGGACGACAATATTATCAGCCCATGAAAAAATGGGAAAAAGCAAAAGAGCCAAGATCAATCCGGATCCAAGACGGCTTCCCTTCAAATGTCTCATATGTCCTCCGAGAATGGTATTGAGTCCAACAATTCTCGAGAAACCCCGGTCAAATTGCAACGGTTGGAAAAGGAATGAACCAAGGTGAGAAAAGGCCAAATTGACCGTCCCTGGCCCTTGGTGAGTCGTCCGGGATTCGAAGTGGCCTGGTTGTTTTCCAAGCCACATTTTGCCTTTTTTCTAATTATCCTAAGTGGAGATCTCATCCGTACAGTTTCTTAATTATGCTATTTTCCCGATTGGTCTTGGAAGACGTTTTATTTGGATAAACCCAAAATTTGGAGGTCACCCGATACTGCAAAAACAACGAAATGATTCCAATAGATATAATTTCCCAAGGGAATTTTTCGGTTGATCTATATGACATCAAAACAAAAAGAAAAAGTAGAATTCCAATTATAAGTATTCCAATAATATTGAGAATAAAGATAAATCGATAAAACCATTTCGCATTATTTGCTTTTACCTTTTCTGCCGGGCGCTTAATCTTCATCTTCATTCTTTATTACTTTATGAAATAAATCTTTGGAAAAGTCTTCGATTGTTTCAGCGTTATTGAAATCCAAAGTGTGTTTGCTTGGCAAGAAATCTTCGACATATTTAAATTTAGTATTGCTTACCGGAATTGAGCGCCCACCTTCATTAATCTTCAATCCAATATAAAATTGCATAGTAAGTATTTCGCCCGAACGACTGTAAGTAATTAATTTTATACTAAAACCATTCTCGGCATCACGATAATCAGAGGACAACAAATGGCCATTTGCATCAAAAGCGTTGAAATTAATAATTTTTCGATTTTTAACCCTATGCTCACTTTCCTTCAAGACCTTTGCCGGAGTGATCGGCTTTACTATTTCCACTTCCTTTTTGAATAACTGTCTATCTTCATGGGTCGCGTGAGAATTTACAAACAACACCTGATTCGTACTAGTCTTAATATCTAAATTATCCTTGTCAGTAGCGCTCACAAAATTAACAGTTATATTTGGTTTCTTACCTACAATAATAATGTTAAACAGATATCCGCTATAGGAGTGGAGAGTTTTTGCCTGTAGCTTCAATAGTGTGTTGTACAATTTTGCATCTTCCAGTAATTCTTTCGTGGTTGTGTTGGTGGCATTCAAATTACCCATTATGAAAAAGACTAAAAAGCCGTAGGTTAAAACAAATAGCTTTTTCATAACTTCTCTCCTCGGGTAGTTTATTGGCCGCAATCATGACAATGATTATCGTTCAAACATTCCCCGAAATCATTGATGGCCTCACTTATTTCTTGGCTATCCTTAACAGTCCCATAAACGACGGAGCCAACGCAAGCAAGGCAAGCGAGTACCTTTGAATCTGGCTCCGGGTCCTCTAAACAAACATCACATATTATTTTTTCAAATGGTTTAGTAACTATTCGCTCGGCAAGTATTTTTTGTGCACTATTTAGCGCATTATCTCTGCATGTTTGACAACCAGTAGCATTTGCCGTTGGACACATTGTAGGCGTACCAACTGTATTCGTTGGCGTTATGGTGAAAGTAGGAGTTGCCGTACCAGTGGGGGTGGACGTTGAAAAAGGATTTGTGGGTGTGTTTGTTGGCAGCGTTAATGTCCCGGTCATAGTAGGTGATACAGTTAGTGTTGGTGAAATGGTCTCCGTGACTGTTCCTGCCGGAGTGAAAGTGCGCGTACAATTTATGCTGACAGGACATGAACGCGTCGGAGTGTTTGTCGGAGGCGTTCCGGTCGGCGACAGAGTAGGGCTTTTTGTTTCCGTCGGGGTGTTGGTAGGCGGGTAACAATTCAACAATTGAAATGGCCCACAAAGCTGAAAAGATTCCGCATTTATGCCGGCTCCCTCACTTCCAACTTCTAAATTATTTCTACCCGCTACCAAAAGGTCATTCGGAAGAGTGAGGGTAGTACAGGCAACAGTACCCGAGCTGGCTAAGGTAAATTGGTTGTTTAAAAGAACGGTAACGGTACCTAGGCCCCGATATGTCAGCACAAATGTTCCCGTCAGTTTATCGGCTTCCGCAACCTCAAAACACCTGACATCTATTGAGCGGCTTGTTCCCGAACTATCAGGCTGATTGCCAACCCAAATAGTATTACCACAAGGCGGAGGTAAGTTGACTAAATCTTGGTTTGGAATGGGCAAAATCGAAACCGGTCCGCCCGGCCCAAAATCATTTCCATCACCGGTAGCGGTACAACCTGGGCCGGTAACATCCTTGGCCTTGAAAATCGTGTTGGTGGTTGACGGCGCGGATGGAGTGGCAACCCGATTGCAAGAAACAACCGCAATAAGGAAAGCGAATAACATTAAGCTTAACGCAAATACTCTTTTAATCGCCACATGAACCCCTAACTTGAATTGCCAGAATCCTAGCAATTAGTGGCCCAATGACAAGATTAAAGTCGTGTAATTTTATTGAATTGCCCAATAAATGACATGTTTAGGCATCTTCAGGGTTTCAAGACCAATGAAAGTCCTAAGAAATTGGATTATTGAACAACCAGTGGGCAACCAGGAGGGAACTTTTAAAACACGTTCTAAAAACCTTATAAATACACAGGCCCTTGGTGAGTCGTCCGGGATTCGAACCCGGGACA
>CAZLND010000158.1:0-6393 GCA_964560635.1 uncultured bacterium
ACGCCAAAAGAATCCCACGTCGCCCAAATCCGACCGCCACCAACCCGGCTTTCGCGGCCGCCACCAAGGCTTTCTCGATCTCCTCTTCAGTTAAAAGACTGCGGTACTTGTCGGAAACATGCGGCACCTTGATCTCGACAGATTCCGGTGCCTTCTCCTTTTTGGCGCCCTTTTCTTTTTTCCCCTTCGGGGAACCTTCATCCTGGCTTTCCAGGACCAGATCGATCCCCCCGAACTTGGCGGCGTATTCCTCCACCCGGCCCACACTACGGTTGAATTCCAGCTCCTTGAACAGTTCCCTGAGTTTACCCATATCCGGTTTTTCGCAGACCAGGTCCTTGGCTTTTTCCTTAATGGGCACCTCGCAATGAATGGTCACTAGTTCCTTGGACAGGTCCGCCAATTTACGGTTGTTCTGAAGGGTTTCCTTCAATTTCGGTTTTTGGATCTTTTCCACGTTCTTGAAAAGGTTCTCGAAGGTCCCATATTCCTGGATAAGAGTGGTGGCTGTCTTTTCCCCGATGCCAGGGACTCCCGGAACGTTGTCCGAGGCGTCGCCCATGAGGGCCAAAACGTCGATGACTTGGTCGGGTTTGACCCCGAATTTTTCCAACACGTCCTTCTCGTCCGCCATCGACCAATCATCCGGCCATTTGGGTTTGAACATCTTGACGCTGGGGCCGATGAGCTGCATGAAATCCTTGTCACCGGACACGATGACGCTCTCGACTTTCTCCTTTTTCGCCCTTTCCACCATCGTCCCGATGATATCGTCCGCCTCAAAGCCCGGTTTGACCAGGATGGGGATGCTCAAAGCCTTGATCATCTTTTCGATATAAGGAAAGGACTTCGCGAGGTCGTCCGGCATTTCTTCACGGTTCGCTTTGTATTCCTTGTAGAGCTTGTGACGAAAGGTCGGTTCCCGGGAATCGAAAACCACCGCGAAATAATCCGGTTTTTGTTTTTCCAGGATCATCAGGAGTGTCGTCAAAAAGCCGAAGACCGCCGAGGTGTTCAAGCCCTGGGTGGTCAGGCGGGGATTCTTGATGAAGGCGAAATAGGACCGGTAAGCCACGGCGGCGCCGTCCAACAAGAATAGCCTTGGTTTAGACATGGATCTTCTTTCTTGAGGGTTTGATAGTTCCACGTTTGGGGGGAACAAGACGTGCCGAGAATAACTCAACGACCGGCCTGAATTCCACCCGTGCAGTCGGTTACTGCTTCCCTTCATTGAAAATTTACTCTTTTGCAGGACCTGGAATCCTTTACCCAACAGGGCAAGCGGAAGATCGATCCCTACCGTGCAATGGGGGAACCAATGGCTTGAGCGCAATGGGCTCGCGTCCCCTGGACCAATCCCCGGATCGATCGACGGACCCACTGATGCAGGTCAAGTAACGCCGGATCGGTGGTGTGGAAGAAGCGACCTTCTTTGAACCGGTTAAAAGACCAGTGGGCTCGTATTCCTCAAAGACCGCCGGGGCAAAAGGTATCCAGTCTCCGGCCCAGACTCACAAAAAAAGCCCCTCCACCGATGGATGGAGAGGCTTTCACTATAACAACCAAGCCCTAAGCGGCAGGGCCAAAAAAAATTTTCTTTAAACGGGAATGCCGTATTTCTTCTTGGCTTCCGGGGTCATGTTCTCGATGTCTTCCATCAAGAGCCGGGCTTTGATGCCCTTGACCCGGCGCAGCTCCGTGTCCATGGTCCCTTTCAATCGACCCCGAAGCATGTCGGCCACTTTCCGGGGTGCATAGACGTAAATATCCACACCATCATCCTTGTAACTCGAGTAGTCGTTCCGGATCACGGCTTGGGGAGCAAGACGTTTCACTTCCCCTTCCATCTTCTTGGCCAATTGTTCTGCGCCGGTTTGAGCCACGGGCAACTCCTTCAGGGTGGATTTAGGGGACTCTTGAAGCCCTTAAATTGATTTTATAACAAGCCGAAAAAAACAGTCAAAAAAATTCAATACAATTAAGCGCCGAAGGCTCAGCGATATCCGGCCTTGCGGAAGAGGTTCAAGATGCGGTCCAGGTCGTCCAAGGAATAATATTCAAAGCAAATCGCGCCCTTCTGCTTTCCCAACGTCTTCACGGTGACCTTGGTCCCCAACCAATTGCGGAGTCCCTCTTCCAACTTGGCAAGATTAGGATCCTTCGTCTTGTTGGCGCCCTTCATCTTCTTGGTAGGACCCTTTTGGTTCTGGAGCCATTTTTCCGCGTCCCGGACGGTGAAACCTTGGCGGACGATCTTATCGGCCAGTTTGCGTTGCTCCTGGGGAGTGGGTAGCCCCGCTAAGACCCGGGCGTGCCCCGCCGTCATTTGGTCGGAGGCAAGCAGGTTCTTGATCTCGGGAGCTAAACGCAACAGACGCATCGCGTTGGCCACCGTGGCCCGGTCCTTGCCGACCTTCTGGGCGATCTGTTCCTGGGTCATATTGAAAGCTTCTTGAAGTCGTTGGTAGCCTTCGGCTTCTTCCAGTATCGAGAGGTCCGCCCTTTGGAGATTTTCGATAAGGGCCAGCTCAAGGGATTCCACATCCGAGGCCGTGACCTCGATGGCGGGTACGGTCAGTATGCCCAGCTTTTGGGCCGCCCGGTAACGCCTTTCCCCGGCGATGATCTCCCAGTGGTCGCTTTTTTTCCGGACCAAAATTGGTTGAAGGATGCCTTTTTCACGGACCGAATGCACCAATTCCTGAAGGTCCTCCGCCCGAAAGACCTTTCGGGGCTGGTAGGGGTTGGGTTTCAACTTGGAAAGCGGGATCTGTTGGGCGGAGCCCTTCTTTTCTTCGATGAGTTTTTTGGGGATAAGGGCTTCCAGGCCCCGACCCAGGGCTTTTTTAGCCATGCTTGACGATCTCCTTGGTGAGATTCAAATAAGCCTGCGCTCCAGTGGAACGGATGTCGTAAAGAATGATGGGTTTCCCGAAAGAGGGCGATTCGGAGAGTTGGACGTTCCTGGGAATGACCGTATTGTACACTTTTTCGCCAAAAAATTTGCGGACTTCTTCCTGTACCTGGGTAGAGAGCCGGGTCCTGGAATCGACCATGGTCAATAGGGCCCCCTCGATCTCCAATTTCGGGTTCAAGGTTTCCCGCACCCGGTCCACTGTCTCCATCAGGGAACTCAAACCCTCCAAGGCGTAATACTCGCTTTGGACGGGGATAAGCACCGAGTGCGCGGCCGTGAGAGCGTTCAAGGTGAGGAACCCCAGGGATGGCGGGCAGTCAATGAGGATATATTGAAAATCATTGTCGATCGTGGCAAGCGCCTTTTTCAGGCGGTATTCCCTTTCTTCCAGGCCCACCAATTCCACTTCCGCCCCGATGAGATGGCCATTGGAGGGGATACAGAAAAGTTTTTTCATCTCAGTGGGCCGCACCGTTTCCAGGATGTCCGCCTCCTCCATGATGACGTGATAGATGTTGGGCTCGCACTCGTTCTTATTGAGCCCCACTCCGCTGGTGGAATTGCCCTGGGGGTCCATATCCACCAGGAGGGTTTTTTTCTCGATGGCGGCCAGGCAAGAAGCCAGGTTGACGGTCGTGGTGGTCTTTCCCACGCCGCCTTTTTGGTTGGTGATGCAAATGATACGAGCCAAGTTCTTTCCTTCTGGTAACTTCGGGGATTATGACGGCTTTTGAGTCTTTTTTACTTTCGACCGGTTCGAACGGTCGATGATCTTTTGTGTTTCGTCCATGTTTTTTGAGGCTTTTTGGTAATCCGGATCGAGTTTGTGGGCCGTTTCGAATTCTTTCAAGGCTTTGTCATATTTTCCCGTCTGGTTCAGGACCACCCCTAGGTTGTTATGCGCCACGGCGTTCTCGGGATCGGCCTCGATGGCTTTTTTCAATTGGGCTTCGGCCTCGGGCCATTTCTTCATCTGGATGAAGACCAAGCCGAGGTTATTATAGACCCAGGCCGAATCCGCCTGATAGGCCAAAGCTTTCTCGTAGTTCTTGACCGCTTCCTCGTAATCCCACTTGTCGAAATAGACCGCCCCCAGGATGTTATAAACACTCCCTCCTTGAGGGTCCAACTTTTTTGCCTCCAGGGCAGCGGCCAGCGCTTGGTCGAATTTTTTCTCGGACTGGTAAAGCCGGGCCAAGGTGGCGTAAGCGGGGGCGTTGTGGGGATCCAATTGGACCGCCCCTTCCAACTCCTCGATGGCCTTGTCCGTCCTTTGGGTTTCCCTATAGATGCGGCCCAACAAAAGATGGACATTGGCGTCCGAGGGTTTTTTGGCTTGAAGACCCAAAAGGATCTCTTCCGCCCCTTCCGATCTCCCCTGGTCGTAAAGCTTCTGGGCTTCCACGAAATTGCCTTGGACTTTCGGGGGCGGCGGCGTGGCAGGAGCGCAAGAAAACCCCATCAAGGTCAAAAACCCTAGGATCATCCATTGCTGGGCCTGTTCGAAAAAAGTCCTGGGGTTCATGGGGGCGTCACTATATCACCCGTCCGAGGGCCTCGCAACATTGGTCCGGATCGCCGGGCTATTTCTTCCGTCTTTTTATTTTATTTTTTTGGTTCTTGAACTTGAGGGGTTTGAGCAGCGAGCAAAGGAAGCACACGAAAGTGAAGAGCACCGTCCCCACGAAAAGAAGGAGCATGGAGAAGGCCATGGCCTTCTCTTGGGAGATGGAGATCAATCCAAAAAGGATAAAGAGCGCCCATTCCCGCGTGCCCATCCCCAAAAGGGTCAGGAGGGAAACGATATTGACCACCGAGATGGTGAACACCAGATAGAAAATGCTGATATTCAGACCGATGCTTTGCGCCAGCAGGAAGCAAGCCCAAAAGGCCAGGCCATAGGCCACCAGGGAGTAGAAAAGCGGCACGAGGATGGAAGGCTTGTAAAAGGCCTCCATTCCCTCATGGAAATCCTCGAATATCCGGTCGGTTTTGTCCCGGTGGGCCTGCTTCATCAGGCGTTGGAAAGCCGCTTTGAGAAGGACACCACCTATTTTTTTGTTGAAAGCAAAAAGGGATATGGCGAACAAGATGACGAAAAGGATCTTCACCGCCAGGATCATCTTGGTCGAATTGGCGTCCGTAGGCATGGGGTTCGTGATGATCCCAAGCCCCCCCAAGATGAGCAATAGGTAAAGGTCCAGGACCCGGTCCACCAGGACACTCGCCATGCTTTTTCCCATGGGAAGGTCGAGGTCTTCCTTCAGATAGAGCACCTTCACGAAATCCCCCGCCCGGCCCGGCGTGATGTTGCCCCAGTACATGCTGGTCATATAGACCAGAAAGGAATCCCAGGCCCGATAAGCATAACCTTGCATTTTGAGCAGGAAACTCCACCGGATAGCCCTGAAGTAAATGGCGGCGATCAGGGCCGTCAGGGAAACCAGGCAAAGGAACCAGTCGGTCTGTTTGAGGATCGAGAGGGTCGTCGGAATGTCGATCTTGATGAGCATCAGGGCAAAAAGGCCGATGCCGACAAAGATAAGTAAAAAACGTTTCCACATGGAAGTTGGGTCCTATCGGAACGAATACGTCTGGGGGTTTTCAGCGGGGGACATTATATGCGAAGCATCTTCAATCCGGCACGGGCTTTGCGGAAAAAATCCACCGGCGAATGGGTATAGGACATGTTCTTCATGACCATTTTGGGCCTTAAGTAAAAGGACTTGTAGGCGTATTTCAAAAGATCGACGAGCTCCTCACGGTCCATGAATTCTTCCCAAAGCTTCGGTTTGAAATCAGCCGTGGGATTCTTGGCGAACTCGGCCCAATAATCGTTCTCGAACCGTCCCTCTTCCAGCGCCTTGTAATAAATTGCGGTCGCAGGAAAGGGCGTCAGTACGGAGAAATGGACGAAATCGGGGTCCAGTTCCTTGGCGAATTGGATGGTCTTCAAGGCCATTTCCCGGGTCTCTCCCGGGTTGCCGATCATGAAATAAGCCAAGGTCTTCATGCCATGTTCCCTCGTGGCCTTGAACATCTTGCGCACGTGGTTCAGGTCCAGGTCCTTCAAGAGGGTCGCCAGCACCTCCTCGTTGCCCGATTCCACGCCATAGTGGATGCGGTCGCAACCAGCTGAGGCCAGTTCGGCGAGCATTTCCTCGTCCATGCGGTCCGCACGGGCGCGGATGTCGAAGGCTATATCCAGTTTTCGCTTCTTGATCTCCTCGCATATCTCGAAGACCCGCTTGCGATTCACGTTGAAGGTGTCGTCGTAGATGAAGAATTCCTTGATACCCAGCTTCACGCAGGCTTCCATTTCGTTGACCACGCTCGTCGCCGAATGGCTCCGGAATCGGCGGCCCATGGTGGGCCGGTCGCAGAAAAGGCAACGGTAGGGACATCCCCGGCTGGTGAACATGGTGGTGATAGGATTGTGCTTGGCGATGAGGGAGTAATAACGGTTGATCGGGGTC
>CAZLND010000159.1:0-6346 GCA_964560635.1 uncultured bacterium
CACCCCCATCACCCAAACCCTTATCACCCTCTACAACACACGCCTACGTTGTCCCATAGCCAGCGGCAACAACTCCGGGCTTCCGGTCTCCTTCCGTCTTTACAACAGTGAGTACATCCCTTGCAGTCCGGAGATGACGGCTCTTTCCGCCAACTCAAACCCGACCTTTACCGCCCAAGACTTGAGCGATGCAAGCGCTAGTCACGCCAAGAACACCGCCCGGTGGGTCATCACCTTAAGCGGCATCCCCGTGTCCCAAACCTCTATCGCCAGTGGACCAGTCACTTGTCATGAGGTAGACACACGCATCGGCACGGCTGTCACCACCAACGTCGCTCCCCCGAACCTTTCTAAGACCTATTTCTGGGTCGGCAATACGAACCCCCCGCCCACCACCGAACAATACCAATTCTTAGGAGACCCGCGGGATTGCCCTTACCTGGACGTGAAGGTGGGAGGGGAAACAGTTGTGGGCCAAGCGGTGACCATCGAAAAGAACGGTTATAACTGGTGGTTCAAGAACTTGAACGCCACCACGGATGGCTACACGGGTTTTGGACAGGCTGGAAACCGGACTGGATGGAACAATACCGCCACCGACTTGCCTCGTTATTTCCAAATGCTCCGCAACGGGGTGATGAAGTCGACCGCCATTTGGACCACTTTGAACGGGTTCAGTTTCTTCTACCATGGTCTCGGAGGGGAATTCGGTTTCGACCACCCACCCTATAACAACGGCATCACTTTCCTATCCACCAATCCCTGGTACTCCACCACGGGACATGGGGCCGATGACGTGAACGAGATCGTCAATTGGAATGCCAATGTCCTAAACAACCGGGTTATCGCCTGTACGGCCAGTGCGGGCACCACCCACCAGTGGTACTCCAAGCCCTGGCTGGGGGAACTTTATCCGGACAGTATGTATTCCTGCTGGCAAACCATCGGCAACCTGCCCAGCCTGGACAACACCAGTGGATTCGCTAATTTCTTTTACCGCGCGGATTACTCCGGTATCAGTAATACTAACCCCTGGACTACCGCTACCGATACCCAGAACGGTTTTTCGGCCCTCAGTTACACCCGGACCAACGCGGAACCTGGTTGTGCCTCTTTCTTCAATGGAGGCGACGCGAGCGGTTACAATTTCATGCATGATTACGATGGCGGTGATACGGGGAATTTGACGAGCCTGGGTGCGACCATTTATACCAATTTCCAATATTCCCTTCCCAACGTGGTCGCCTTGGAACGTCCTTGGACCCTTCACAGCACCAGCAGTCAGCCGCCGGAATGGGGTATCGCCCCTTATCTCAATACCAAAACCACCCTTTCGATCCCCAACATCTCCTCGCCCGGGGCGGGGGACCGCATTTTCTACGGTTCAAACGATTCCAATAGCGGCACTTGGTACGGTTCGGGCGTGGTCCAAATGAACGACTCCACCAACACTTACCAGGGTTATGTCGTCGAAACAGGGACTTCCCCCTCGGCCAACGTCGGTTCGGTGGACCTGGCCAAGACCATGTTGGTGGTTTCCCTCAGGGCCTTCGTGGATGGCGGCCAAATGGCTGTGACCGGCGCCATGGGCCATATCCACCAGCTTCCCCTCGTGGAGCTTTATCCGGTCCTGTCCGGCGGCGCGAGTGTGACCATCAACCCTGTCCCGCAATATTCCAATCCCACGACCATCAAGTTGGAAGCGGCCGGCCCCCTGACAGATAACACGGGCGTCTATCCCCAACCCGCCTGTTGGTTCTCCTTCCCGTCGGTGACCCCGCCCGCCAACTTTTATACCCAGGAATACCCGGGCTACAACAGCGGTGTCACCGGCATACTGACCAATAGCACCTATTCGGAGGCCGACACGCTGGTCTACAACTTCAAATGGGGTACCCAGAACCCGGGAGCGGGAGGGAAACTTTATTTCATCAACACCAGTCCCAAAGTGGCCGCTACGGTGGGTGTCTACAACGCTAGTTACGCCGTCACTAACAGCATCCCGGTGACCGGTATCCTCCAAGATTGGAACGTGAGTGACACGGTCATGTACCCGAACGGGACCTATTGGGTCACCGTGGAAACCTATCGCCAGGGCATACCTCTGCATTACGCCACTCACTCGATCGAACTGACCATCAACCGGTGATGTCATGAAGACCCCCCGTTTCAACCTTATCCCCCGCAAGCGGGCAGGACTGGGCCGGTTCCGTCTTTCCCAAAAGGGTTGGACCCTGACCGAATTGATGATGGTGGTGGCCATGATCTCCCTTATTGTTCCCACCACGGCCCGGCTTTTCCAGAAGATGGGCCAAGCCTTCGCCTCCGATGAAATGCACTTGGCCCTCAAAAAGGTCAATGAACAGACCCTGCTTCGCATCCACATGCGGCTCGAGGCCAATAAACACCTTTTCACCAACGACGCCAGCAACTCGGGCGTGAGTTTCCTCGCTATCGTCCAAACCAGCGCGGCCCCGACCCCGCCCGCGGTCATGACGGGATCCACCCTGGGGGTTTCCCAACAAGGCGGGGCGGTGACCACCTTCGCCGCGACCGGAAAGATCGCCGCCGATTTCGGGAACGAGCTTTTTTTCGCCGCTTATGATTACCCGACCACCATCACTAAACCCTTCACGGCCGGCGTCTCCACCTATACGGCCCCCATGACCGTGTCCGGTGCCAGCATCACCTATGGTGTGGTCAACGGAAGCGGTCCCGCCACTGTCCTCATCGATATGTACCGGTTCTATCGCTATTACCTCACCACCAGCACCCACCCGGTGGTCAAGGGCCAGGGAGTCACTTTTTGGGGAATGGTGGAGTGGCGAAGCGTCCAATACGCTGATTTCAACCAGATCAACGGCATCAGTGATACGACCCTTCAAACGGCGGTCATCAAATGGCTGACCTCGGCGTCCCCTCAGGGCGGCCCTATCACTCTGGCCTATGACCCCTCCCAAAATCTGCCCTATGTGGCCGCTTCCACTTACGCTTTTTACCAGTTGAGCAACGCCACGGGCAGCTTCACGGGCATCGCTTCTCCTATCATTTATCAAGCCGATTGGAATTATTTGACGCAAACTTCCACGGGTGTCCTTTCCTCGGGCGGGTTCGCTTATGGCATCTCCGGCAACAGCTCGGCCTGGGCCGCGGCTCCCCAGACTGTCCCCCAATTCGGGACGGCCAGCGGTGACTTCCCGGGCGGGTTCGAGGTGGGGTACATGGGTGACACGGCGGGATTGCAGATCTTGACCCGGTCCCTTTTGGTGGGGAAGGGCGCGGCTCCGCGCATCTCGTGGAACGACACCACCATGATCCATAACACGAAGAACGTTTGGTAGCGCCGTCCGGATCGGATGGTCCCGCGAATCACCGGTTGAACCCGGTCTCTTTCCGAACAAGCTAAAAAGACGATTTGGCCACAGATGCATGGGATCGAGGGGATGGGTCTAAACCCAAAACCCTGAAATCCAAGCATTCTGGCTAAAAGTGGTTTCCTTGAATGACCCTGAAATTCAGGGTATTCTTTGGATGGTATACAAAGGAAAAGGGATGAACTTCACACCTAAAAGCCTTTATTCACGCCTTCCTTTCCCACGGTTCGCCGTAGGATCCTTCCTCCTGTTAACCCTTTTCCTGCCCCTACAAGCCATTGCCGATACCTTCTCTTTTCCCGCTCCGACCCCGACTCCCAACATCATCTATGCGGTGGGTAACAGTGTCACCTTGACCGTAGCGATTATGAATGGAGGGGTCACTGACACCCTCGCTACGGACCCGGTCACAGTCCAACTTTTCGATACCGTAGCTAACACGGTTTTGGACCATTCGGCGAAGTTCTACATCATCAACGGGGGCGTCACTACCGCCACCTACACCGACATGGCGACCCCAAATTTTACCAGTGGCGTCTTGAAGATGATCATCCAGCTCAATTCGGGTTGTAATTCCGAGGTGGTCAGTATTTTCGACAACAGCATTCCCGCGGGGAATTTTTGGCCCTCTTCGGGTGGCCTCACTGTAAAAGGTTCACTCGCCCAGTATTACCCTCTCGACCAGGATTTCGCCAATCCGCCCCAAAATTACACCCCGCCTTCCGATTACACCCCCGGCGGACAAAATTTCGATTTTTTGATCCCCCCTGCTTCCACAACGACCAATGGTAGTTTTTTGGGAGACCAGATCCCTGATACGGGGGCCAATGGAGTGACCGGCTCGTTGGCTTACGCTGTCACCGCAGTGAACGCGGGGTACGCTTTTGGAAGTACCAGTGTCACTATCGTCCCCGAAGTGATGAACGCGAATACCCTCAACACCCCGACAGTCCATTGGGAAGTCATTTTTGATTATGGAGCTTCCACCCCGCTGACCGATTGGGACAATCCCCGGACGACTAAAGAGACGGTCTTTACAGGGTCCCAAACGACTTCCCCTAGCGCGGGACTCCAGTCCCTTGGCGGGGGAACCTTGAGTGGGGCTTACCAGCCCTACCAGCCCCTCATGACCAATGGGCAGATCATCCTGAGGGTTTGGGCCACCGGTACCAATAGCGGTGCCACACCGGTTTCCCTCGTTTTTTCCGGACCCTCTACCGCGCAATTCTCTTTTATGAAAGTCCCCTATTCTTCCAACAATAGCCAGCCCGTGGCGGCTTCCTTCGCCGGGCCAGGGGCCAGCCCACCCGTGACGGTCGTGGCTGACAGCACGGCTAGCACTCTTTATTACGTCATCAACAATAAATATTCCTCGGCCATGACCGAAGTCACCTTCCAGGTCCCCAATAGCCCCTTCACTTCCACCTATTGGAACGTGGGTGGTATTTCCACCTCCTGGGCGGGCTCAACCGCCAGCTGTACCACACAGGCCTCGGGTTCGGGGCCGGGCACGGTGACATTCGATACAACTACCCTGAACCCCTTGACCCCCGGTTCCAGCGTGACCCTGACCATGTCCGTTACGGGTCCGGACACCACCTTCACCGGCTGGCAGTTCCCCCTGTTGACGGCCGTAACCTCAAGCTCGGCCCTGGCACCGGTGGACGCGACGGCCATCCCCGCCTTGCAGACACTGGGTATTCCCCCGACCCCCACCACCTTCAACGCCGTCCCTGTCAGTTTCATATCCCCGGGAGCTGGGCATGCGGTTTCACTCAGTTGGAGCCAGGTATCGGCTCAAAGCGCCACGGGTTATGTTATCAGCCGTGTCCCGGGTGGGGCGGGTCTTCCCACAACGGTCAGTCCTAATACCCAACTCTTCTATATTGATTCCAACGCCACTAATCAAACGAGTTATACCTACAAGATCGCGGTCCAGAATGCCGTTGCCCAATCCCCGACGACTTCCTCGAGCCCGGTGACGCCTTATGTGAACCCGGGAGACCCCACCTCGGTACAAGCCTTGACGGGAAAGACCACCGTTCAACTTAACTGGGCGACTCCCGTCGCGGTCGCCGGTTCTTTCCCCGTGACCGGCTTCCAGATATGGAGGAATACCAGCCCGACCCTCAGTGGGGCGACCTCGATAACGACGGTGAATTCTTCGACCCTGACTTACAACGACACTGGTTTGTCCCCCGGAATTTATTTTTATTATTTGTTATCCGATGATAACCAATACGGGGGAACAAGCTCACCCGGGCCTCACGTCAGTTCCGGGTCGGCGGCGGTGACAGGGAACCCGACTGGCTGGCCGCCCACCGGTTTTGCCGCCAATCTCTCAAGTCCGCCTCCTTCACCCGTTATCGGTTTGACTTGGACGGCCCCGGACCCGACCCTCATGCTGAATGGGCCCGCCGCCAATTATTTGATCTACCGGGTCCAAAGCCCCGGGGTTCCGGTTTTTTACGCCTCGGTGGGAAGCGCGGCCACGACTTACGCCGATTCCTCGGGGTTGGTCCAAGGGAAGAGTTATATCTATCAAGTAGCGGCGGTAGATGGTGCCGGGGTCACGTCCAATCTTTCCACCTTGGTTACCCAGTCCGTGGGGCCTTCCCCTCCGGGAACCCCCACTCCCACGGCTTATGGCACAGCGGTCACCTTGGTCTGGCCTTCCAATGCCGCCACTGAGAACGTCCAAAGTTACCTGATCTACCGCTCGGCCCTTCCCGCGGGCACGCCGGTCCTCGTTGGAACTCCCGTGCCGGCACCCACTTCCGGCCCGGTCACGGGCGCGGATTCCACCTTGACGCAAGGCATCAATTACACCTACCAGATCGCGGCGGTGGACGGCACCCCCGTTACAAGCCTTCTTTCCGCCGCCGCTACCTCAGCCTTATTGCCTTTGACCGAAACAGGCTTGTCGGTCACGGTGACGGGTGCTTCGCTCAATAACGTCAATGTCACCTGGG
>CAZLND010000160.1:0-1281 GCA_964560635.1 uncultured bacterium
CGTAATGGCCGTTCGTCACCACCGCGCCCGTGTCGCTGGTCCCGTCCCACACCACATTGACCCCGTTGGGGGAGGTGATGGTGACCGAGCTCGTCGTGGAGGCGTTGCTGGGCTGGCCCTGCGTGGGGCTGATGAAGCTCGTCGACAGGTCCACCTGGGTCATGGGCTTGTCCGTCGGGTCGTTGGCTTGGGAATAAAGGTGCTTGATGATCTCGCCCACCGCGTTGTAAATGTCCACTTCCACCGTCGCCACCGTCCGGCTCACCAACACCACTTGCGACACGCTCGTCGTCTGGCCGAAGGAGTCCGTGCTGGTCGCTGTCAGGTAGTACTTCCCGTTGGTCACCAAGGCCCCCGAGCCGTTCGTCCCGTCCCAGGCCGTCAGCGGGGTCCCGTTGAACATCACCGTAGCCACCCCGTTCACGCTGCTGATGGTCCCGTTATCCAGATTGAAGCCGTTCACCGGCTGGGACATCTCCGTGACCACGATCTGTTTGACCAGTTCCCCGGTCTCGTTGTAGACAGCCACCTTCACCGTGTAAAGCGAGGTCAGGGACAAGCCGACCTGGGCCGATTTGGGGGTACCGCCATCAAAGCTCACCTGGGCATGGTTGGTCAGCACCGACCCTTGTTGGACCTGGTTATCCACCTTCACCACGTAACTGACGCTTATCGGGCCCACCGGCAACGAGCCCCAGTGCCAGGTCAGGCTCGAGGGAGCGATGTAGTTGAAGCTTCCCGAATCCGGGGGTGTCCCCGCGGTCACGAAGGTCAAATGGGCCGGCAGGGTATCCTGCAATGTCACGTTGGAGGCTGGGTTCCCTGTCACGTTCAAGCTCACCGTATAGGTCACCGCGTCCCCCGTACTCGCCACCGACTCCGAGGCCGTCTTGGCGATGTCGATACCGGGTGGAGGTGTATTGGTGAGGGTGGGGGTGTTGGTGGAGGTGGCCGTATTAGTGGAAGTAGCGGTGTCGGTGGGGGTCGGCGTGGACGTGAACGTCCGCGTGGAAGTGGGTGTGTTTGTAGGAGTAAAACTATTCGTGAAAGTCCTCGTGTTGGTCGGCGTGCGGGTATTGGTGGGCGTGTTGGTATTGGTGGGGGTCTTGGTGACGGTAAAGCTATTGGTGTTTGTAGGCGTGTTGGTCGGGGTCCTCGTATTGGTGGGCGTGTGGGTGTTGGTGAAGGTGCGGGTAATGGTAGGCGTATTGGTATTCGTGAAAGTACGGGTAATGGTAGGTGTATTGGTGTTGGTAAAGGTTTTGGTGTTCGTCGGAGTGT
>CAZLND010000160.1:1381-6343 GCA_964560635.1 uncultured bacterium
CGGGTAATGGTAGGTGTATTGGTGTTGGTAAAGGTTTTGGTGTTCGTCGGAGTGTTCGTCGGAGTAAAGGTGTTCGTGAAGGTCCTCGTATTGGTAGGCGTATAGGTATTGGTGGGCGTGTTGGTGTTGGTCGGAGTGTTGGTGTTCGTGAAGGTGTTGGTCACCGTGAAGGTATTGGTGAAAGTACGGGTGTTGGTGGGGGTGAAGGTATTCGTGGCCGTGAAGGTATCGGTCGGCGTGTTGGTGTTCGTGAAGGTATTCGTCAGTGTGAAGGTGTTGGTGGGGGTGCGCGTCCACGTCAACGTGGGCGTGTTGGTCGGGGTGAATGTATTAGTAGACGTGAAACTGTTAGTGGACGTGTTCGTAGGCGTGAAGGTGTTCGTGACCGTGAAGGTATTGGTGGAAGTCCTCGTATTGGTGGGGGTAAAGGTGTTCGTGGCCGTGAAGGTCTGGGTGGGGCTATTGGTATTGGTGGAGGTGTTGGTGGCGGTAGGCGTGTTGGTCTTGGTGGAGGTATTGGTAGGCGTAAAGGTGGCGGTCGAGGTGTTGGTCACCGTGAAGGTATTGGTGGAAGTCCTCGTATTAGTGGAGGTGCTTGTACTGGTGGACGTACTAGTGGAAGTAGAGGTGGCGGTATTGGTCCTAGTGTTGGTCGAGGTGCCTGTATTGGTAGCGGTCGCGGTGTTGGCGAAGGTATTGGTGGGGGTATGGGTGTTGCTGAAGACGAAGGTGGCTACCGAGGTTTGAGTGATGTTGGGAGTGACCGTAGCGGTGTTGGTAACGGTAGAGGTGTTGGTGATGGTAGGGCTATTGGTCTTGGTGGAGGTATTGGTGGAAGTCCTGGTATTGGTCGAGGTGCTGGTAGCGGTGGCCGTAGAAGTTGCGGTCGAGGTACTCGTGGAAGTCCTCGTGGCGGTGCTGGTGGAAGTCGAAGTGGAGGTGGATGTGCTCGTCGTGGTCGAGGTACTGGTAGAGGTCCTCGTCGAAGTGGAGGTGCTGGTCGTGGTAGATGTGGAGGTCTTAGTTGAGGTGGAAGTCGAGGTCGAAGTGGATGTGGTGGTGCTGGTCTTCGTGGGTGTGAACGTAGGCGTCGTGCAGGCATTGGCAATGGTGAACCCAACACACTTTTGGTCCATAAAGAGGGTGTCACCGCCGCAACCAACGGTCGCGTCGTTATGGCTCTGGACACCAACCAAGAAATTATAATTACCCGGAGGATAACCGGCCAAGAGACCCGTGGTGTTCAGGTTGATCGGACCGTTGGAGCCGCCCGAGGTACCGCAAGTAGGATAAAGCGGGATGGTCGAAAGCCAGCCCTGGACGCAGGTTTCAACCGTGCCCAGGCAAAAGTGAAGTCCGCGGAAAGTGGGCCACGCCGTTCCGGTGGGGCCTTGGCATCCTCCGATCGCCGGATCGAGCCAGTAATCGATACCACTTTGATACCGTTTGCCCCAACCATTGGAAGAGGTGATGATGTCCTGGAAATCGCTCATATTGCGGGTGCCCTTGAGGAAGTTATTGTCGCCCCAAGGGGATTTAAAGGAACAAACACCGGCCGGAACGATGGCCATCATGATGGTAAAATCACCAGCTCCCGCTTTGCAGTCCGACATCTGGACATCCAACTGAGCGGGGCAACCAGGAGAAATGGTGTTCTTGCTCAAGGTGATAGCGCAGATGTTCTCTTCCTTCGCACCGCAGCCGCTGGAAGCCAGGGTAGCCGTAGCCGTGGGGGCATTCGTGTTGGTCTTGGTGGGAGTAGCGGTGGGTGAACCAGGGGTAGATGTCTTAGTGGGGGTACTAGTCGGCCCCAAGCTACAACCCGGGTTCGGGCTCCAGGTCACTTGGAAGATACCATCGCTGGCATAGCTGGGATCCAAGGCCGCCGCGGCCGAGGGGTCCAGGTCGATGGAATGGGCTCCGTGCAGTCCCACGCAACCCGGGCATTCATCAACGACCTTGGCCAGGATGGTCACGCCTCCGCGCGAAATGGCGACGCATTGGTTGCAATTGACCACCGAGCCCAGGTCGGCCGTATCCATGGCCACGATGTATTGGTTCGGGGATTGATTGCCGGGTGCATTCGTACAACCCGGGAAACTGTTGCCGGTACAAAAATAAGTCGAGCTGCAATTGGAGAAATAATAACTGACGTTCACCGTGAAGGACTGGGCGTGGGCAGGGGTCGACCCGACAACCAAAACCAACAGGGCAACTGCCAAAACCATCAGAAGGTTATGGCGAAGGGGCTTCCTTGGTTGAAAGTTCGATTTTAGGGAGTTCATTGTTGATTTCCATTGAGCGGCCCAAACGTGGCGCCGCCAATTCCTCAAGATCTAGACGGTAAAACGAAGTTTTCTTCCAAAAAAAATAAAATAAACCTGGCTAGATGAGTTCGAATTTTATCGCTCATAACGTTATAAAGCGACAATCAAATGCCAAAGACGTATTGTTTTATTGCCGTGACTTTTTTTCCGGATCCCTCAAAACGCTTTATTGAAAAATTGAAAACGATTTCAGACCATTGAACTCAATAAAATGAAAATTGAAAAACGAACTGACAATGGACCGGGTTCTTCAAGAAAAGTTTGAGCAAAGGTTTCGACAAGGATAGAACTGAGGGGAAAGTCTCTTTCGTGGGAAGAAGGCTTGAGAGGAGTAAAAAAAAAGCCCCACCCCATTTGGGGTGAGGCTTTCCGAAACAGATCGTTAGTGCTGGATCACCAATTGGGTGGTCTGGCGTTGCACGATGCCGCCGTTGGGACCGGTCAGTTCCACCACCGCGAAATAAAGACCGCTGGAAAGACCCGCCAGGTCGAGCGTGGCTTGGTTCGTACCCGTTGAGCCCGTGTATCTCTTGATCAGTTCCCCTGCCACGTCGTAAAGACCCACTTGGAGAGTATAGCTGGCGCTGGAGCTCACCTGCAGGGTGGTCGTCGTAGCCCCGCCCTGAAGGATGTTCGGTTGGGCCCAGACCGTTCCGTCCGTCACCGGATTGTTGCGCGCCTGCACCACGATGCCGCGGCTGATCTCCTCTTGAACTCCCTTTCCGTCGGTCCAATGAACGTCGATCTCATAATGCCCGTTGGTCACTATGGACCCCGTATCGCTGGTGCCGTCCCAAACCACGTTCACGCCGTTGGGCGAGGTGATGGTCACCTTATTGGCGGTCGTTGAAGAGTCATTCGAGGAACCCTGTGAGGGATTGATGAAGGCCGTCGACAGGTTCACTTGGGTCATAGGCGTGTCCGTGGGGTCATTGGCGTAGGTATAAAGATGCTTCACGATCTCACCCGCCTCGTTATAGATGTCCACTTCCACCGTCGCCAGGTGACGGCTCACCATCACCACTTGAGATACGGTGGTCGTCTGCCCAAAGGCGTCCGAATTGGTCACGGTCACGTAGTACTTCCCATTGGAGACCGGGTTCCCCGAGTTGTTGTTACCGTCCCAGCTGGCGATAGCCGCTCCGCCCACATCCACATAAGCGGTCCCGCCCAAGGTGGAGATGGTCGGGTTCTGAAGGTCAAATCCCGTGATCTGTTGGGACAATTCCTGGGTGGAGATATGTTTCACCAGTTCCCCGGTCTCGTTATAAACGTCGATCTTTACATCATATATGGTCGCGAGGGTGAGGCTGACCTGCGCGGACTTGGGGGTCCCATTGGCGTAACTCACGACCGCGTGATTGGTCAGTACCGTTCCCTCCTGGACGAAATTGTCCACGGTGGCTTGGTAGGTCAAGGTCACTGCGCCCACCGGCAAACTGCCGCTCCAATTCCAGGTCAAGGTCGAACCCGATTGGGTGAAAGTCCCTCCATCCGGGACGGGTGTAGCGGCCGACACGAAGACCATATGGTCCGGCAGGACATCCACTACCTGTGCGCCGGAAGCCGGGCTCCCGGTGACGTTCAGGACCACCTTATAGGTCACATTGTTCCCCGAACCCACTACGGTCTGGGACGCGCTCTTGGTGATATCGATGTTGGGGTTCGGCGTATTGGTCACGGTAAAGGTACTGGTGCTGGTGAAGCTGTTGGTCGCGGTAAAGCTGTTCGTGAAGGTCGCCGTGTTTGTGAACGTTTTCGTCGACGTGAACGTCGACGTGTTGGTCGGCGTATGGGTAGAAGTGAAGGTATGGGTGCTCGTAGGAGTATTGGTGAAAGTGCGAGTGTTGGTGGATGTGTAGGTATTGGTGAATGTACGAGTATTGGTGGGGGTATGGGTATTCGTGGACGTATTTGTGGGAGTGAAACTATTGGTGAAAGTACGCGTGTTGGTGGGCGTGTAGCTATTGGTCGGGGTGCGCGTATTGGTGGAAGTATTGGTGATCGTCGGCGTCTTAGTGACGGTGGGAGTGTTGGTATTGGTGGGGGTATTGGTCGAAGTAAAGCTGTTGGTAGGGGTACGGGTATTGGTCGGGGTGAAGCTATTGGTGGGCGTATTGGTGTTGGTAGGCGTGTTGGTATCGGTGAAGGTGTTGGTCACCGTATTGGTATTGGTAGGGGTTCGAGTGTTGGTCGCGGTGAAGGTATCGGTAGGGGTGTTCGTATTGGTCGGCGTCGCGCTATTGGTGAAGGTATTAGTGGGGGTGCGCGTCCATGTCAACGTGGACGTATTCGTCGCAGTGAAGGTGTGGGTCGGCGTCGCGCTATTGGTGAAGGTGTTGGTCACCGTATTGGTATTGGTAGGGGTTCGAGTGTTGGTCGCGGTGAAGGTGCTCGTGGCCGTGGAGGTATTCGTAGAGGTATTCGTGTTGGTGAAAGTATTGGTGGAAGTGGGGGTGTTCGTCTTGGTGAAGGTGTTGACCGGGGTATTGGTGGACGTGGCGGTGTTCGTGCTGGTCGCCGTATTGGTGGAAGTCCTCGTATTAGTGAAGGTGCCGGTGTTGGTAGTGGTGGAGGTCGGGGTATGGGTGTTGCTGAAGACGAAGGTGGCTACCGAGGTTTGAGTGATATTAGG
>CAZLND010000161.1:0-6302 GCA_964560635.1 uncultured bacterium
GTCTGGATGGCATCCCTGATCTGGTTGTTGTCCAAATAGCGGCCAAAAGCCTTTTCGGCATATTCCATGGCTTTCGAAGGGGTCTTGAGCTTATTTCGGTAAAGCGCGGACAGGTCCAGCAAAGCGTGAAGTTCTTCGTCCGTGCCAGGATTCTCTTTCACGGTCTTCTCATACCACTGGATGGCGTTGTTCAGGTCCGATTGGGCCTCGTAATTCTTCGCGATGCGATAAGTGATACGCGGCGCCAAGGATGAGCGGGGATGGCTCTTGAGGTAGCTTTGGTAGGCCTGGATGGCTTGCTGGCTCTGCCCGTTCTTGTCGAAGGTGGCCGCCGACTCATAGTTGCCGCCGAAGTATTGGCAGCCCCCCGTCAAACCCAGCCCTGCCAACACCGCGAGGTTGAGAACGACCTTGAGAAATTTAGGCAATTTTCGCCAACCTTTGCTGATGGATTATTTGGACAAAATGACGATATCGACCCGGCGATTCTTGTTTCGAGCCTCTTCCGTGTCGGAAGTGTCAATGGGCGAGGACGAACCATGTCCCCTGGAATAAAGATTATCCGGTGAAACTTTTCCTTTTTCCACCAAATACCGGAGCACCGAGTCCGCCCGGTCCTGCGAAAGCGACTGTTCCTTTTGTTCGGTCCCTTCCTGATAGGCATGCCCTTCCAAATAGACCCGGCTGTTGCGGTGTTTGCGGATAAGCTTGGCCACCTGGTCCAAGTAATTGTAGTAAGCCGGACTCAAGCGATCCTTATCCCCGTCGAAGGTGATGCTCGAGGTCTTGAAGACCCCTGAACTTGTCGGCCTAGGATCCGCCTGGAGCGAAGGCACTGAGTAAATGCGCGCGGTGGCGGAAACGGACGCCACCAAGGGCGCTTCCCTTTCGGAGACCTCGGACACTTTAAGGATAGTATTGCTGGCGGACACTTCCTGGCCACGGGCGTCGATAGTGCGGAAGTTATAATTGGCGTAAAGACCCCCGTTGACCACGTTACCGCTCGCGTCACGTCCATCCCAGGAAATTTGCTTGGGCGGCACACCCTTACCGCTGATGGTCCGAAGCACGGTCCCGTTGCGGTCGGTGATCTCCAGCGACCAATTCTTGATGTCCGTGCGGGCTTGGGGTTTCACGTCGAAAGTGGCCTGCCGAAGGGTGCCGGTTTGCAGGTCTGCGATCTGGGGTTTGATGGCGATGGCGTTCATCTTGACCTTTTGGGCCTGGGCCGAAGCCCCGTTCTCATCCGGCTCGTAACGATAAGTAACGGAAAACCGTTGAGTATCTCCCAAAACGCCGAAGGGCACCAAAGCATAGTTCAATTCGAAGGAGGTGATCCGAACACCCGCACCGAGGGAAGCGCCTGTCGTTCCGCCCAAGTCCTGGTTCAAGGAATTAAGACTGTAGCCCGCCCGGAAAGCCGCGGCGATGGTCTTGTCTCCCACCCAAAATTCCCCGCCCGCATGATAGATGGGGTCACTGTCGATAGGCTTTTCAACATCCACCCCGATCACGAAATGAGTGGGCTCTTTGGGTTGGAACCGGTATACCAACCCGGCCCGGTAGATCAGGGGCAGTTTCTCTTGGGCGGAATAACCGGTGAAGTTGGAGATTTGGCCGACGTTTTGGACCGATAACCCAAGGGTCAGGTCTTTATTCTTCGTGTGGAACAACAGACCCGCGTCCACCGCTTCCCCAGTGGCCGAATAGGTCACCAAATTGCTCGAGATGAATTTTCCGCCGATGCCTAGATCCAAATTCTCGCTCAGCGTTTGGCCAAAACCCAGGGATAAGGCAAGATCGTTCGCGCTTCCAGGAGTGGCGCTGGGATTGTTGGTGGAATTAAAAGAGGGAACAAAATCAAAGGCGGCGCTTAAACCAATGGTACTGCCGGGCTGGATCGGAATGGCCACTCCCCCGAACCCATAATTGATACTGGCCAGATAGGAAACATAGAGGCCGCTGAACTCAAGCTTATCCAGATTGGCCAAGCCTGCCGTATTCCAATAGGTGGTACTGACATCATCGGCGATCGCGGCGAAGGTATTTCCCATTCCAGCTCCCCGCACTCCAGTGGGAACTTCCAGGAATTGAACTCCGGTCGTGCCAACCGTATCGGGGAATGAGAAAACGGGGACCCCCAGGACCAAAAAACCTGCGAAAAGAGCGAGAGGGGAAAAGGGCTTTTTCAAGGCGGGCCTTTGGGTTAAAGGTTTTAGTGGGGAATTATATCATGACAAGGAGTTTGACTGTCAACGAGCTGAGGCCCTCGCCCCAGGCGTTTTATTTTGGATATTTAACCGGAATTTCAGACGCCCCGGAAGGGAGCGCCTGCTTTCCAGACGCCTTGTTATAAAGGGATTAATTGCTATAATGCGCCAGCTTTTACGGGTTTTTGGGGGAAGAAGACCCTTTCTTGTGCAACTTATCGCCTGAACTACCGGAGGCTTCACCATGATGCGCCAATTGCGGGACAAAAGGACCATTCAAGTCGTCATCTGGAGCGTGATCTTCGCTTTCGTGGCCACCATCTTTTTTGCCTGGGGAATGAAGTTCTACGGGAACCAGACCGACACCCGCAATTTGGCGGCCCAAGTCGGCGAAACCCGCATCACTTACACCGACTTCAACAAGGCCTACCAGCCGGTCAGCGACCGGCTTTACCGCAGCGGCCAGACCCCTTCTCCCGACGAGGTCAAGAGCCTCAAAACACAGGTCCTGGACTCCCTTATCGATAATACTATTCTGGAACAAGAAGCCCACAAATTGGGTTTGAGCGTGACCGACGACGAGGTCATCGCCGCCGTCCAACACGAGCCCTACTTCCTGGATGAGAAGGGCAAATTCGACGTTAAAAAGTTCAACCAGCTCCTTCAGGCCAACCAAATGACCGAGGTGGATTTTCTGGCCGCCCAACGCCAGGACAAGCTCATGGAAAAGATCCGCTCCATCTTGGGAGAAAGCGTGCTTTACACCCCCCAGGATCTTCAGGATTTTGACGCTTTCCTGAACCGGGAGCTGAAGGCCGATTACATTTCCCTGAACCTGGAAAGCTACCAGAAGAACATCACTGTCACCGATGACAAGTTGAAGGATTATTACGAGAGCAACAAATCCCAGTATGACCATCCGGAAAGAGCCAAGATCCGCCATATCTTCCTGGCCGTACAAAGCGAGAGCCTTCAGGATCAGGACAAGGCGAAAGCCACACTGGATGATTACCGCAAGCAGATCGTCGATGGAAAGGCCAAATTCGCCGACCTGGCCATGAAGAATTCCCAAGACACTAGTTCCAAGAACCGAGGCGGGGAGATCGGCTGGGTTTCCCGGGGGAACTTCCCCAAGGAGATCGAGGATGTCATATTCGGGTTGAAAAAAGGTGAGATCGCCAAGCCCTTCAAGCTCCAGGGCGGCTTCGACATCCTTCAACTGGAAGACCACGAGAACGCCTACAAGAGCACCTTCGCCGACGTGCGCGCCAAGGTCTTGAAGCAATACCAGCGTGAAAAAGCCACGGAAAAGATCATGACCCTGGCCCAAACCCTCGCTGAGAAGTTCAAACAAAACGAGCCCTTGGCCAAGGCGGCCCAGGAATTAAGCCTCACGGTCCATTCCACCGAATGGTTCAACCGCAAGACCGGGATCACCGGCCTGAAGGATTCCAAGTCCGTGGCCGACCAGCTGACCAGCCTTCATGTCAAGGAATGGCAAGGTCCCGTTCCCGTCAGCGGCTCTGAGTACTTCTTCCAGGTCACCGCTGAGAAGCCGTCAAAGGAAGGCCCCCAGACCGCCGATAAGATCGACGTCCAGGTGGTCCAACGCCTCATCAATGAGAGGCAGTCCGCTTGGTTGAAGGAATTCTTGGAAGCCCAGAAGAAAAAGTTGACCATCAAGAGCTACTTGAACAGCTAAACGCCGGCTTTCCCCAAACGATTGGCTTCCCGGACAACCCATTTGAGCGGGAGGCCCATCACGTTGAAATAATCCCCCTCCCAGTCCTTGATCCAAGCCCTGGCCGTTCCCTGGATAGCGTAGCCACCCGCCTTGTCGTAAGGCTCTTGGGTCCGTAGATACGCCTTCATCTCCCCCGAGGATAACCGCCGAAAGGTGACCCGGGTCTTTTCCGCGTGAGCTCTTTTTTCACGGCCGCCCTTCCCCACGAAAGCGACCCCTGTCCAGACCTCATGGACCTTTCCGCTCAAGGCCCGGAGCATCCGGGCACCTTCTTCCCTGTTCCGGGGCTTCCCGAAAACCCGCCCGCGATGAACCACGACCGTATCGGCGCCCAGGCAAAGGCTCTTGGGAAAACGCCTCGCCACTTCGGTGGCTTTTTCCAAGGCCAATCGGGTAACGAATCGGGATGGCTTTTCCCCCGCGCGGCGCGTTTCTTGGATACCCCTGGGTTTCACCACCCGGAAAGGGATGCCAGCGAATTGGAGGATGGTCTTTCGACGAGGGGATCGGGAAGCCAGGAGGATGGGCCGCATGGGTTATTTGGAGTAGTAAAGCCCGACGATCATCCCAACAACGCAAAAAAGGTTCACGAAGATCTTGAGCCCAAAGGTGAAGACGATCAGACGCAGGTCCAGGACGATGGGCTGGTTCAAGCCGATGGGAAAACCCGTGCTGAGGATGTCGTGCAGAAGACCGGCCGGGATGAGGAGCCCAAGCAGGACCCCGATATAGCCGCCGATGACCCCGCCCAGCAGGATGTAGAAAACCGTCGCGCCCGTGCTCTTGGCCATCCTATATCTCCTGAAAAACTTAAAATAAATCCAACACAAAGCCACGAAGACACAAAGGAAAACCAGGGTCAAATTGCCACTATCAAGCCAAATCTAATTCTCTTCCTAATACGAAAAATGTCTATCTTTGTGGCTTAGTGTCTTCGTGTTGGACATTGGTTTGAATTACTTGATCTTGTGGTCTTTGGGTGTCGTCAGGGCGATGTGGAGGCTCTTGACCGCCTCTTCCGCCGCCATTTGTTCGGCTTCCTTCTTGTTCTTCCCAATACCCGTGGCCAAGGTCTTGCCGTTCACCATGCAAGCCGCCTCAAAACTACGGTTGTGGTCCGGCCCCCACTCACGGATGACATCATAACGGGGCGCTAGTTTCTGGGTCTTTTGGAAATACTCCTGGAGCAGGGTCTTGTAATCCTTCTCGATGCGGCCCGAGAACACGTGATCCACATCCTCTTGCAAGAGCCCCAAGACCAGCTTGCGGGCGGCGTGCAAACCACCCACTAAATAAACCGCTCCAATAACCGCTTCCAGGGCATCGGCCAAAAGGGCCGGCCGAGTACGGCCACCCGATTTTTCCTCGCCTTTCCCCAGTTGGATGAAGTCCCCCAACTTGAGGATCTTAGCCTTTTCGCTGAGGACTTGGGCGCTGACGATGACGCTTTTCACTTTAGAAAGGCCGCCTTCGGTGACCTCCGGATAAGTCTCGAAAACATGCTCGCTGATGATGAGCCCCAAGACCGAATCACCCAGGAATTCGAGTTTTTCGTTGTTATAGCTGGCGCCCATCTTGCGTTCATGGGCATAGGACTTGTGGCTCAAGGCCTCATTGAGCTCCTGGCCATCCCCCAAGGGAATACCCAATTGCTTGCAGAATTTCTTGAGCTCATCCAGGCGGGACTTTTCAAGGCTGACAGCGGCCTTGACAGGAACCGGATTTTTTTTACGCAGTAAATTTTTTAACGATGAGAGAGACATTGTGGCCGCCGAATCCCAGCGAATTAGATAGGCAAACCTTGACGTCGGCCTTCCGTTTTTGATTGGGGATATAGTCCAAGTCGCAGTCGGGATCGGGGGTCTCCAGGTTGATGGTGGGCGGTAGTACGCCTTCCTGGAGGGCCATCACGCAAGCCACGTACTCAATGCCGCCGGCGGCGCCCAGCAAGTGCCCCGTGGTCGATTTGGTGGAGGAGATGGGAACTTTTTTAGCGTGGTCTTGGAAAACGGTCTTGATGGCCATGGTCTCGAACTTGTCGTTGTAGGGGGTCGAGGTGCCGTGGGCGTTGATGTAATCCACTTCGGTAGGGTTCAGTTTGGCGTCTTTAAGGGCCAGGGTCATGGACCGCGCGGCGCCCTCACCGTTCTCGGCGGGAGTGGTCATATGGTAGGCGTCCGAGGTCATGCCGTAACCGGCGGCCTCCGCCAGGATGCGGGCCCCGCGGGCTTGGGCGTGTTCCAGGGACTCGAGCACCACGATACCGGCGCCCTCGCCCATCACGAAACCGTCGCGGCCTTTGTCAAACGGACGGCTTCCCTTGGTGGGGTTCTCGTTATAGTCCATAC
>CAZLND010000162.1:0-6251 GCA_964560635.1 uncultured bacterium
CCCCCTCCAAGGCCCGCCGCATGACCTTCCGGACAGCCGGATCATCGTCCACGATCAGTATCTTGAAGGGAGTTATAGATGGTTGACCATCAGCCATGTTCTGCCTCTTGGATCATAAGTTTTAACGTCATTCTGAGGAGCCATGAGCGACGAAGAATCTGTGTTCTTTCGAACCCAAAAAGAGATTCCTTCGACTCGCTACGCTCGCTCAGGACTGGCCCTTCGCGGAGTTTATCCTGAGCGGAACAAAGTTCCGCCGAAGGACTCAGGATGACGAAAAGCGTCACTTTTCATCCAGGATATTCCTCATTTGCTGCATCAAGTCATCCAGCTCGAACGGTTTTTGCACCAGGTGGATACCCGGGTCCAATATCCCCTGCTGGGACAATATCTCCTTGGGATAGCCCGAGATGAAAAGGACCTTTAACTTGGGCCGGGTCTTATGCAGTTCATCGGCCAGCTCTTTCCCGTTCATTTTGGGCATGACGGTATCCGTCAAAAGCAGGTGGATGGCGTCGCGCCAGCCCCAGGCCTTTTGAAGGGCCTCGATGCCATTGGGGGCTTCCAGGACCTGATAGCCGTGCTTTTTCAAGGTGCGCACCAGGACCTTGCGGACCGGATCCTCATCCTCCGCCACCAAGATCGTTTCCGAACCGTCCAGGATAAGGACTTCTTGCTTGGTCTTGACCGAAACTTTCGCTTCCCCTTCCAAAACGGGAAAATAGAGGGAAAAAGTGGTCCCCATTCCGGGGGAACTATGCAAGAGGATATGACCCTTCCATTGCTGGACGATGCCGTAGACCGTCGCCAGTCCCAGGCCCGTCCCCTTGCCGGCCTTGGTCGTGAAAAAGGGTTCGAAGACGCGTTTTTGGACTTCCAGGTCCATTCCCTCGCCCGTGTCGGTCACCGAGAGGCGGACATAATGACCCAATGGAATGGTCGGTGTTTTTTGCGGGCTCAGATCCTCCGGTCCTATATTCTTGGTCTCGATGATGAGACTCCCGCCCCGGGGCATGGCGTCCCGGGCGTTCAGGGTCAGGTTCATCATGGCTTGTTGCATCTGTCCCGGATCGGCCAGGATGGGCTTGAGGTCCGGGTCCTGGATGATCGCCAAATCGATGTTGGCATCCAGGAGCCGCTTGAGCATTTTGTTGAGTTCAACGCTCATCTCGTTCAAGTTGACCGGCTGGGGCTGGGAAACCTGTTTTCTCCCGAAGACCAAAAGTTGTTTGGTGAGGTCCGCTCCCCGGTGGACGGCTTTTTGGATCTCCTCGACCTCTTCCCGGTGGGGACTATCCTTTTCCATGCTGGACAACAGGAATTCCGCGTTGCCGCCGATGACCGAAAGCAGGTTGTTGAAATCGTGGGCCACGCCCCCCGCTAAGCGCCCGATGGCGTTCATCTTCTCGACCAGCCGCATTTGCTCCTCGTGTTTGCGGAGCGATTCCTCGGCCCTTTTCCTTTCGGTGATGTCCCTTAAAATGGACGAAACCCCCACCACTTTTCCATTGGTGTCCTTGATGGGCGAGATGGTGATGGAAACATCGATCAGGTCCCCGTTTTTCTTGACCCGTACAGTCTCGAAGCCTGAGATGCTTTCACCGGCCACGGCGATCTCGCGCATTTCATCGGCTTCATGATGCCGCTCCGGGAGGGCCAAAAGGGTCACGGGTTTTCCCGAAATCTCCTCAAGGGTGTAACCCAAAAGGACTTCCGCGCCCCGGTTCCAACTGAAAACATCGCCTTCCAGGTCGGTCCCAATTACCGCGTCCGGGGTCTGTTGCAATATGGCCGCCAATTGGGAATGGACAGCCTCGGCCTTTTTCCGCTCCGTGATGTCGATGGCCATGGTCATGAGGCCTGAAAAACGGCCATCCTCGTCCTGCAGGGGGGTTCCATACCATTCGCAGATGATGGCCGCGCCGTCCTTTCGGGACATGGTCATGATCTTCCCCTGGTAGCCCTCCCCCTTCTTCGCGGCCACGCGCATTTCCCCCGCCAAAGCGGACATTTCCGGGATCGGGACCAATACCTCGCTCCGGCCTTCCACTTCCGCGAAGGAGTAGCCGAACATCCGTTCGGCCGCCGGGTTCCAATAGGTATAGTTGAAATTCTCGTCCGTGAGGATGAAAGCCAAAGGCATCCGCTCCAGATAAAGCCGGAGCCTCTCGAGAAGGGTGTCCCGTTCTTTGAGCAGGTCCGCCTTGATATCCCGGGACTTCTCGCTTTCGGTGATGTCCCTGGCGATGACCGAAGCCCGGGTGACCTTTCCTTGGACGTCCTTGATCGGGGAGAGGGTCAAGGAGACCATGATCTCGCCGCCGTTCTTACCCTGGTGCGTCGTGACGAAGTTCGCCACGGCCTTCCCTTCCCGGACCGTTCCCAACAAGTGGGGGAATTCGGACGCCCGGTCCGGGGGAACGATCAAGGAGACGCTCCGGCCTCCCACCTCCTCCGGCGTGTACCCATAGATCCTTTTGGCCCCCGGGTTCCAACTCAGGATGATGCCGTCCAGGGTCATCGAGTAAATGGCGTCGTTGGAGGACTCCACGATCGCGGCGAGCCGCAGCCTGTTTTCCTCGGCTTTGCGCCGCTCTAAGGCATAGCGGATGGAACGTTCCAGGATGGCGCCGTCGATCTTGTTCTTGTGGAGAAAATCCGCGGCGCCCAACTGCATGGCCTCCACGTCGACCTCGTAATCCCCCTGTCCCGTGAGAAAGATGACCGGGATGGTGTAACCCCTTTGGACGACCTCTTTCAGGAAATCAATGCCGTTCCGGCCTTCCAGACGGTAATCGAGGATACAAACATCGTGGTTGTCTTGGGATATCTTTTCGGCGGCTTCGTCATAAGTGGAGACCCGGTCCAAGAGGAACCGGTTATGTTTGATCGCGGCGAGCATCTTTTGAAGGATGAGGAAATCGTCATTGTCGTCTTCCACGATCAGAAGACGGATGGGTTGGGACGTCACGGAACGAGGGCCCCATTACCGGGAGGCAGCTCGACGAGGTTCAACCAATAGCTTTTCAAGGAATCCGCCATCCCGACCAAGCCCTCGAAATTGACCGGTTTGATGATGAAGGAATTGGCCCCCAGGTTGTAGCTCCGCAAGATGTCCTCTTCCGCGTTGGAAGTGCTCAGGACCACCACCGGGATCTTCTTCAGTTCCGGGTCGGATTTGACGAAAAGAAGGGCCTTTCGCCCGTCCATCCGCGGCATATTGAGGTCCAGCAGGATGAAGCAGGGCCTCTTGGAACTTTCAGGATCACTGAACCTTCCCTTGTGCTTCAAGTATTCCATCAATTCCTCGCCGTCCACCAGGAACTCGATAGGATTCTCGACCCCTTTTTTTCTCAAGGCCTTCTCGGTCAGCATCCGGTCGTCTTTGTCGTCGTCGACCATAAGGATGGGCCGCAATTTATTCGCCGTTTCCATATTCATTCTTCCTTCCCGCTTAAATAGGATTCTGAGCCCTTCTCACGGATTCGTCAACAGACGGCAGTTCCACGATCTCCAACCAGTAATGTTTCAAGGATTCCATCAAGTTGACGAGATTATCGAAGTTGACCGGCTTGGTGATGAAGGAATTCGCCCCCAGGTTGTAGCTGCGGACGATGTCCTCTTCCGCCTGGGAAGTCGTCAGGATGACCACTGGGATCCTCCGCAGGTCCGGGTCGGCCTTGATGATCTCCAAGGCCCTCCGCCCGTCCATCCGAGGCATATTGAGGTCCAGCAGGATAAAACAGGGTTTGGGGGCCGCCCCGGGGGCGGTGAACTTCCCTTTGCGTTGGAGATAATCCATCAACTCCTCCCCGTCCTGAAGGAAAAGGATGGGATTGATGACACGGTTCCTCCGTAGGGCCTTCTCGGTCAACAAGCGGTCATCCCGGTCGTCATCCACCATCAATATCGGCAGCGCTTCTTTTTTAGCTTCCATTTCGCCCTCCTTTATCCCCTCTGTTGAAGCGGCAACTCAACGATGAAGCGGCTTCCCTTGCCCGGCTGGCCCTCGGCCTTGATCGTCCCCCCGTGCCTTTCCACGACCTTCCGGCAGATGGCCAGACCGATACCCGTGCCGGCGTACTCATCCCTTCCATGCAGCCGTTCGAAGACCTTGAATATCTGGTCGGCGTATTTATTGTCAAAACCGATGCCGTTGTCCTCCACTATGATCCGGCAGAGGTCTCCGGTCCTCCCTTTCCCTTTCAGGATCTCGGCCGAGATCCTTATCTCGGGCGTCACGCCGGGTTTCTGGAATTTCAAGGCGTTCCCGATGAGGTTCTGGAAAAGCTGGCGCATCTGGGTGGCGTCGGCCGCGAGGGTCGGGAGTTTTTCCACGGTCACTCGGCCTTTCGTGTCCGCGATCCTGGTTTCCAGGTCCGAAAGGACCCCTTGGAGCACCTCCGACAGGTCGACGGGGACGAAGGGCTGGGCCTTGGTGGTCACCCGGGTCAGGGCCAGCAGGTCGTTGATGAGGACCTGCATGCGTTGGGCGGCGCTCCGCATACGCTCCACATAGTCCCCGCCGGTCTCCCCCAGGACCTCCTTGAACTCGGTCCTCAAGAACTCCCCGAAGGACTGGATCTTCCTCAGGGGTTCCTGCAGGTCGTGGGAGGCCACAAAGACGAAATCCTGCATTTCCTTGTTGCTGGTTTCCAGCGCCTTGAGATAGATCTTGAGGCCTTCCTGTTCCTTTTGTTCGGTGATGTCCTCCGAAATGCCCATAAGATATTGGGGTTTTCCATCAGACCCATAGACCGGGAATTTTTTGGTGTGCAGGATCCGCGGGCCTTTGTCCTTGGTCTGGATGGTCTCCTCTGGAATGTCCAGGACTTTGCCCCCCTCTATGACATTCCGATCTTTCGCGGTGAAAAAATCAGCTTCCGCTTCGGGGAAGAAATCGTGATCGTTCTTACCGATCAATTCGGCACGGGAAAATCCCAAGAGCTGCTCACCCGCCTTGTTGAACATGACAAAACGTAGGTCCTTGGCGTCCTTGACGAAGACCATATTGGGTAGGTTTTCCAAGACCGAAGCTATGAAATCCCGGCTGGCCAAGGCTTCCTGCAGTTTCTTTTGTTGGGTGATGTCCCGAATGACGACCACTCCCCCTACCAGTTTTCCGTCCTCGTACTTCAGGGGACGGGCGTTGATGCTGGCGAAGACGCCCTGGGGGTTGGTCTTATTTCGGAAGAACTGGACCGTCCCATCCTCGGACTGTCCCCGGACCGCCCGGATAAGCGGCAATTCTTCCTCGGGGTAGGGCGTGACCGTGTCCTCCTTGAAGACCCCGTATTCCTTTGTCCATTGGGAAAAATCCCCCGAGGAAATGCCCAAGCCCACGATGCGCTCGGCCGCCCGGTTGAAATAGGTCATCTTTCCGTCCTTATCCGCCACCACGACGCCCTCGGACATGCTCCCCATCACCAAGTCCAAGAGCCTGGTCCGTTCCGCGAGCTTCTGCCCGCTCGCGAGGATCTCGGCCAGCATCTGGTTGAAGGCGTCCGTAAGGGCCCCCAGCTCATCCTCTCCGAATTTCCGGGCCCGGGTCGAGTAGTCCCGGTTAACGGTGATGGCCCGGGCGGTTTCGGCCAGGGCAAGGATGGGTTCGGAGATCTGTTTTTGGAGGGCGTTCGAAAGGAAATATCCCAGGACGAGGGAACCCGCGATGACCACCAACACGAGCCAAGCATAAGCGCGGTAACGGTCGGTCAGGGTGGACAGGTCGGACCGAAGATAAACGGTGCCGAGCGTCCGGTCCCCTTCGACGACCGGGCCGAAGACCTCCAGGTACCCGGAATGGTAACCATTCTCTCCGGGTTTCAGGGGAAAAGCGGCGGAAGGGGCGTCAGCCGGATACCTGGCGAAAAGCCTTCCCTCGCGGTCGTAGATACAAGCCATCAGGATGCGCGGGTCGGTCTTCAAGGCGCCTAATACCTGAGTGGCGTCGGACTCATTCTGGAAAGCCAGGGCCGCCGTAGAGTTAGCCGCGATGATCCTGGCGCGGGTCATGTAACCGTCCACCATACCCTTGCGAAGGGTGATCACCTCATAGGCGATGAACATCGCGCAGGTCAGGGCCAATACCACGAGGGTCGTCAGTAAGAAGGAGGCCATGAGCTTTTGCCGGATGGGCGCGTCGGCCAGGAACATTTTCAATCCTCCCCTGGTTTCGTCAATTCGGCCAATCGAAGTACCTTGGAACTGATCTTCAGGTTCGCGCGTTTGGCGGCCTGGGGATTGATCTTGAG
>CAZLND010000163.1:0-6242 GCA_964560635.1 uncultured bacterium
TTCGTCTGCGCCTCTCCTTCGGCAGTTGAAAAGACCAAGACGGCCAAGAATCCCCGCTATTACTTCAGCTATGACAAGGCCATCAAGAAACTGGTCGAAGAGAAGATGCCGGATACCCCCTTTACCCCGGCTATCTCGCTCATCATTCAGCTCAAGAAAGCCCTGGAGCTCATCAAAGAAGAGGGAATGGAAAAGGTCTGGCAAAGACACGCGGGGCTCGGTAAGGCCACCCGCGCGGGCGTGACGGCTTTGGGGCTCAAACTTTACGCTCCGACGGCGCCCTCGAACGCCTTGACCTCGGTCATCTCCCCTGACGGCATCGACAGCGGCCTGGTCAACAAGACCTTCCGGGATACCTATGGCATCAGCATCGCGGGCGGTCAAGGCAAGGCCAAGGGCAAGATCTTCCGTATCGGTCATTTGGGTTATGTGGACGGTTCGGATGTCATCCTGGGTATCGCCACCCTTGAGATGGTCATGACCAAGTTGGGGAACAAGGTTCCCTTGGGCGCGGGCGTCAAGGCCGTTGAGGAAGTCCTCTTGGCGGAGAATCTGTAAAAGGCTTTTTAAACTGAGGTTGCCGCGTCGTAAGCGTTCCCCTATGCGGGGAACACTCCTCGCAATGACAGCGATTAAATTTTACAGAGGTAAAAAATGTTCAAGGTACTGATCACCGACAAGTTGTCCGAACAAGGGATGGAGATCTTCAAGAAAGAGAAGGATCTCCAGACCGAGGAACATATCGGAAAAACCCCCGAGGACCTCAAGAAGATCGTGGGGGATTACGACGCTTGGGTCATCCGCAGCGGGACCACGGTGACCGCCGACCTCATCCAGGCCGCCCACAAGATGAAGATCATCGGCCGGGCCGGCGTAGGGGTGGACAACGTGGACTTGGAAGCCGCCACCAAGCGGGGCATCATTGTCATGAACACCCCCGATGGGAACACTATTTCCACCTCTGAACACACTATCGCCATGCTCATGGCCATGGCCCGCAAGATCCCCCAGGCCCAACAATCGCTCAAGGAAAAGAAATGGGAACGTAGCAAGTTCGTGGGTTGCGAACTGCACGATAAGATCCTGGGAGTGGTGGGTTTGGGCCGTATCGGCACCAATGTGGCCCGCAAGGCCATTGGTCTTGGCATGCGGATATTGGCCTATGACCCTTATGTGGATCCGGCCAAGACCAAGGGACACGAGTTCGAGATCGTCACTTTGGACGACATCATCAAGAAGTCCGACTTCATCACGGTCCACACGCCTTTGACCAAAGAGACCAAGGGTCTCCTGGGCACCAAGCAGATCGCGGCCATGAAGGACGGGGTCCGGTTGGTCAATTGTGCCCGGGGTGGCATCATTGATGAGACGGCCCTTTATGAGGCGCTCAAGAGCGGCAAGGTGGCCGGCGCGGCATTGGACGTTTTTGAGAAGGAGCCGCCCTTTGATAATCCCTTATTGACCCTGGAGAACGTGGTATGTGTTCCGCATTTGGGCGCCGCCACCCAGGAAGCCCAAGTGAACGTGGCGGTCGTGGTGGCCGAGCAGATGGTGGAAGCTTTGAAGGGGGGGCGAGTGCGGAACGCGGTCAATATGCCTTCCCTCGACCCGAAGATACTGGAAGAGTTGAAGCCTTACCTCCTATTGGTCGAAAAGCTTGGCTCCTTCCATTCCCAGCTCGCCGAGTCCTACATCAAGAAGATCCAGGTGGAATACAACGGGGAAGTAGCTAAATACGACCCAAAACCGCTGACCTTGAGCTTGGTCAAGGGCATCCTTGAGAAGGGCATGAGCGAGTCGGTCAATTACGTGAACGCCCTAGTCATCGCCAAGGAGCGGGGTTATGAGATCGAGGAGACCGTGAGTAACAGTGTGAAGGACTTTTCCTCTCTCATCACTGTGACGGTGAAGAACGAGAAGGGGACCCATTCGGTCTCGGGTACGGTCTTCGGGAAGAAAGAACTTCGTATCGTGAACCTGGACTGGAACACGACCGATTTTACCCCAGTGGGTAACATGATCTGGATGGCCCACGAGGACAGGCCTGGTATCGTGGGGCATTTGGGAACGGTCTTGGGGAACAATAATGTCAATATCGCGGGGCTTTATGTAGGCCGTCAGGACGCGGGTGGTAAGGCGATCGCCATGGTGAACGTGGACAACGAGGTCCCGGAAAAGGTAATGGCCGAGTTGAAGGGTATCCCCCATATCCAAGACCTGAAATTCATCAAGTTCTGAGGACGGTATCGGCGGATAAGTCGGCGGTCGAAAAAGGCCGGACCTTTTCCCGCCTTCCGGCGTCCAAAGGTCTTCAGGGCATTTTTGCTTTACAAAATGGGGAATGGAGCGATACCTTAATGTCTATGAAATTGAACGCCTTCCTCCTTTCGATGACCTTTTTGGCCACTTCTGCCCTCCAAGCCGCACCCCAATTTTGGGAACAACATGGGACCATCACCCCCACCATGGTCGTACCCCAGCCGGTCGAAGAAATGGAACCTGCTTCTTACAAAATGGCGACCCCGACCCCTGAGGCCGCTCCCCAGGTCCAATACGCTACACCCACACCCACGCCGCTTCCTGGAATGAACCCCACGAATCCAACCCAAGCCGCCATTTTTTCCGCTGTCATCCCGGGGTCGGGACATATTTACGCTGGTGACCCGGTGAAGGGGATCCTATTCGCCGCTGTTTTCGGCGTTAGCTTGTGGCAAACCATCGATAATTTCACTTTGGTCCCCGAGTCGCCGGGTTCCACGACCTTGAAGTCCAAGAACGAGGACCTGGGGCATCTTTTTGGATTAGTGACATTGGCCGCTTATGGATTCGGTATCCAAGACGCTTATTCCACCGCCGCGAATTACAACAAGAGAAACAACCTGACCCTCCAGTTCGGCATCACGCCCAGGCCCAGCGCCGACCTTGCTTATTCGTTCTAATGGTCGGATGTCGCAAAGACGCTTGTGAGGCGGATCCCTTGGCACCCAACCCAAAACCTTCCAGCTTGATCCGCGTTCTTTTTTTTGTTTTTTTCCTGGGGCAGATCCTCGTTCCCTCCGTTCAAGCCTTGGAACTGGAACCCTATCCCCACGAGTTCTTTTCCCGAGACCTCTTCTCCATCTCGTTGTTCCGGGAAGAACGCCCGAGTTTTTATTGGGTTAATGCGGGAATTCCGGACGCTTTTTTCAACGGGGTCAATCAGATCTCAGGTCCTCCCTATCCGACCACTGTCTATTCGGTCCACAGTATTGAATATGGGGTCAAGACCGGTTTTTGGGTCACGGATAACCTGCAAGTGCGGGCCACTCTTCCCTTTGAGGCTAACGCGATCTTGGATCCAAGCGGGAATACCCACAATGTCGCTAAATTCGGTGACGTCGAGTTCGCGGCCACTTATCTTTTGTTCGGAAACAGACAAAAAGGCGATTTTGTCGGAGTGGACGGCCGATACCGTTTGGCGACAGGAACGAACCCATTTCGAATGGACTTTCCCCTCTTGTCCACGGGGAAGGGGGCCGCGGAGGGCGCGCTGGGTTTATTGGCGGGAGAAGAAGCGGGTAGATTTTCCTTTTTTCAAAGTATACACTATAAAAAAACGCAGCCGATCCTGCTGGACAGTTCAGACACACTCTTTGGGGCGGGCACCTTTCAATGGCCCGATAATATCGAAGCCGTGGGACGGGTCGAATTCTTGGCATTTCGACGGGTGGAACGGCTTGTCAGCCTTTATTTTGAGATGCGCATGCGGATGAGCGGCTTAATGGAATTCGAGGGACAAGCGGTCCCCTATGGACAAGGAGAAACGACCGACCAGCTTTTCTTCCAGAATTACGGGATCTTGGTCCGGGTGGACAAACAGTTCTCGGCCGAAGGGAAGTTCTCCTGGTTCCCGTCGGAACTTGCCAGGAGTCGTCCGGACTTTGGGACGCTTTTTTCGCTGTCATTTGAATTCAGACCGTTTTAATTTTCGCGAAGGAGAAACTCATGCCGGATGCCAATATGTTCGTGGAAAAACGTGTCCATCCTCGGGTTTCTGTGAAGATCCCTGTGAAATTCCGTGTGATCGAGGATCAAAAAGAACTCGAGACGGTGTTTGAACGCCGGAAAAAAGAACAAACCACGCGCACCATGGACATGAGCCTGGGCGGTCTTTATATCGTCGCCGATGCGATCCTGAACATCGGGAGTATCCTGCGGTTGGACATCTCGCTCCCGGAGAGGACGTCCTTGATCTCCGCTTTCGCCGAGGTCGTTTGGTCAAACGAGACTGGGGCCGGGCTCCATTTCTTGGCCATGAAAGAGGACGACGTCGAAAATCTAAAGAATTACCTGAGCAAAGCTTCCAGTGATAACTAAAAGATGAGCGTTAAGGCCTCCCGCTATTCTTCCTTTAAGTGGCTTTTGGTGTTCCTGATCGGGGGCGGTCTCGGTTTTGGATCATCCTTCCTTCAACACTTCCTGGCAGTTCCTGTGGCGGGTGTTCTTGCCTGCGTTTTCTTCTTTTGGTCCCGGAAAAGATCCCGGGACAGGCAAAAGAAACTCCTTCAAGACCTATCCCAATCCTTTCCAGGTGATTCCCCGATAGGTCTGGAGATATCCGGAAGTTCCTTCGCCCCCGAACCCCTCGAGTCGGCCCTGAAGATGATGGTGACCCAGTTGGTCCAATCCGGAACGGCGGAGAACAACGAGGTGGGAGCGTCCAACGCGACCTTTACGGAAGCTTTGCTGGACCTCGAAAAGTTGGCGGAAGAACAGGAAAAGGCCGTTCAAACCTTCCGGGCTTTTCGGGACGTCATCCGCGAATGGGTGGCCAACATCGAAAAGGCCGGCCGCATCAACAAATCACTTCTCCAATTGAACGAGATGATCGTTAATGACAGTAAGAAAGTGGCCACGGACACCGATTCGGCCGCCCGTTCCGCTACCGAAGGCATCAAGTCGGTGGGGAAGGAGATCCGGGCCATGACGGAGATCAAGGCCACCATCGGATCTTCGGCCGAGGTCATCAAGCAATTGAGCCTGGCCTCCGAACAGATCGGCGAGTTCCTCGCCACCATCACCTCCATCGCCCGCAAGACCAACCTCTTGGCCTTGAACGCCGGTATCGAAGCGGCCCGGGCGGGGGAACATGGGCAGGGCTTCGCCGTCGTCGCCAGTGAGATCAAGACCCTGGCCGAAGCCGCGGCCAAGGCCTCGGGCGACGTCAAACATTTGGTCGACGACATCCGTTCCAAGACCTCCAGCGCCATCTCTCTTATCAGCACCACAGGCAAGATCGAGGAGAACGTCAACGTGGTCTATAACGCCGGGGACGTTTTCATGACCATCGTCAAATCGGTGCGCCAGGCTGGCAGTCTTTTGGGTGAGATATCCCAGGCCTTGGATGACCAACGCAACGACAATGAGCTCCTCCTTCAGTTGATCCAAAAAGTCTATTCGGGCGGGGACGCCGTCAAGAGCCGGTTTGACGCGGTCGAGCAAAGCATGGAGCAGATCCAAAAGCATTCCCAAAGAATGCGGTCGGCTTTTGAGAGTTATAAGACCTGACGAAATTTCTTTTGAACCAAACCGTTTTAACCCTTGGCCTCGAGGTCGTTTGACCATTCCGGTAGGCCTGTCAGCGCGGTCTTGATTGAGTTGACAGCTTTTGGCGGGTGGGGGTAAAGTAGCTGGGTTTTCCCGCGGAATGAAGCCCTAATATTGTTCTTATACCGAGGTTTTGAATGATCGTTTGCCCGGCATGCCACGCTGAAAATCCAGATGGCACAAAAATATGCGTCAAGTGCGGGACCGAGCTGCCCAAAGTAGCGGCCGCAGCTGGCGCGGGCAAGACCAAGGGTCCGGCCGCTCCCCAAGAGAAGGGTTTCGGCGTCAAGGACCTGGGTCACGACCTGGTGGACGCCCTTTGGCTCCTGCTCATCATCCTCCTGATCCTCATCGGGTTCCTTTTCGAGGCTACTCACGGCACTTGGCGCTTCACGGACATGGAAGAAGCCAAGTTGGTCGAGCCCGCTGTTCAACCCACTCCCGTTCCGATCGCTCCCAAGAAGTCAGGTTCGATCGTGGTCGCGTCAAAGCCCCACAAGACCACCCCGAAGACCGTTGAAAAAACGAAAACGACACCTGAAGTCGAACCGGTCGCCAGTGAAAAACCGCCGATCGTGACGGGTTCGGCCGAGACCTTCTTCCAAAAAGGAAAACTTCAATATGACCGTCACCATTACCTGGCTTCTTTCAATTTA
>CAZLND010000164.1:0-6199 GCA_964560635.1 uncultured bacterium
CGGGACCTTGACCCTCAATGGATCTAGTAACTATGGAGGGGGAACCAATATTCTTGCCGGAGCCATTGTTGTGGACACCAATGGCGAATTAGGGACGGGGACCGTCCAAAACAACGCGGGACTCAGCTTCATCAACAATTCCAACGCTGGAAACTTGAATTATCAAAACAACTTATCGGGGACAATGGCTTTCCTAAATAATTCCAATGCTGGATCCGGGACCATACAGAATAGCGGAACTCTCACTTTCTATAACAACTCGACGGCCAATGGGATCGCTGTCACCAACACGGGGTTGTTGGTCTTTACTGACAACTCCACTATAGGCCCCTCGACCATCACCAACAACGCGGGCGGAGCCATTGACCTGGATCTTTCTTCGAACGCCAGTTCAACCCGTTTCATCGTGAATGGGGGCGGTACTTTGGACATCAGCGGCCATACGGGCCCGGTCACGCTCCAATCGGTCGAAGGCGGGGGTGCCATCGCGTTAGGAAGCAATAACCTGGCCAGCGGTTTTAATAATCTGAACGTGGGTCTTTCCGGAGTCATCAGCGGTATCGGTGGTTCCTTGACCAAGTTCGGATCCGGGACCCTTACGCTGTCGGGAAACAATACCTATACCGGAGGAACGACCGTTACCTTGGGTGTTGTTGCCATTAGCGCGGACAATAATTTGGGAACCACCCCGGCGGTCTTGGCTCTTAGTGACGGAACTTTGCAGACATTAGCCGGGATGACTTTTACCCATTCCATCGATTTGATCGGAGGAAGCGGTGGAACCATTGATACCAACGGGTTCAACTCGACTATTAGCGGGGTTATCTCGGGCGCTAACGCGCTGAACAAAATAGGCTCGGGTACTTTGACCTTGTCGGGGACCAATACTTACTCCGCATGGACTGTGATCTCGGGAGGGACCTTAGCTTTGGCCGGTACCGGGACTGTTGGGGCGGATTCCGTTTCCATGACAGGCGGGAACTTTGATATCAGCGCCCATACCGGTGGTGTGACTTTGCAACTGCTGACGGGTACCGGCAATGTAAATCTGGGATCCAATGACCTGAACATGGGGATCAATAACCAAAACATGACCCTTTCGGGCGTGATTTCCGGCAGTGGTGGTTCCTTGACCAAAGTCGGGCAAGGGATCCTAACTTTATCCGGAAACAATACTTATAGCGGTGGAACAACGGACTCGAATGGTGTCTTGGTCGTCAGTGCGGACAATAATATGGGCGCGGGGGGTGGGTTGTTGAACCTCCAAGGTTCAACTTTGCTGACTTCGGGCACCGTCATTTCGACCCGTCCGGTTGATCTGACGGGCGGTACGGTCATCGACACGAGTGGATACAATTCCACGTTGGGAGGGAACATCTCGGGAACTGGCATCTTGAACAAAATGGGCTCGGGTACTTTGACTTTGTCAGGGGTTAATGCCTATTCAGGAGGGACGAATATTCTCGGGGGGACCTTGGCCCTTGGAAATTCCAGCGCCCTTGGGGCGGGTCCGGTTTCTTTGCTCAGTGGGACGATAAAGATGAGTGGGGGACCTGGCGTGGTCACTTGGGGCGGGGATTATGCTCAGTCGGCGGGTACGACATTGAGCTTGGGGATTGGAGCGAGCCAATGGGACACATTGAACCTGGGCGGAGTCGCCCATTTGAATGGGACACTGAATCTTTCGACTTATAGCGGTTATACCACCCAAGTCGGCAGTACGTTTGCGGTCATCACTACAGGAACAGGCCTTGTCGGGCAATTCAGCCAAGTGACCACTCCATTAGGGGCGCGTTGGATCCCTGTTTATGGCTTTTATAACCTGACGCTCACTGCCATCCAACCTTCCTTCGCGGCATTGGCCTTGACCCCAAATCAAAAGTCGGTCGCGACTATGCTGGACGGCCTTTACGGCGACAGTAAATCCGCGACCATCATGTTGGACTTGGGGACCCAATCCGCCGGAGCTCTTCAAACCGACTACGACCTCATAGCCCCCGAGCAATTGACGGCGATCTATCCGGTCCTTTACGCCGCATCCCAAAGCCGGGCCAAGGCCATTGAAGATCGTTTGTCCGGGGTCGTCGGGGTGAACGCTCCTCGGTTGTCGGCCGCTCAAGCCGCGCGTTGGGACATGGACTCCCCGATGTACGCGGATAGCAACCATCAGGCCATCCAGGACCGCCGGGTCATCAATGACGCCTATTCTTATCGGGACCAGACCGCGGGACGTTGGGGAAGCTTCCTCAACACCACTGAGGACTTGGCCAATATCGGCGATGACGCCAACGCTTCCGGATATAAATTCACGGTCACCGGCATCACCGCGGGGGTGGATTACCGTCTCTCCAAAGATATGGCCGCTGGTCTTTTGGTGGGCTACGACCTGGGAAGCACGAGCAGTGCCTCGGGCGGAAAACTCGACCTCAACGCCGGTCACGCCGGACTTTATGGAGGATGGGGACATAACGGTCTTCATGTGGAGGCCTTGGCTGAAGCGGGACTGCCGACCCTCAAGACGACCCGAGCCGCTTACGGGGGAACGGCCACAGCCAGCGCGATGGGACTGGAATTTTCCGGATGGCTCAATGGAGGATACGACTTCAAATTGGGAACCACCACCTTGGGTCTTTTCGCTGGCGGTCAATATACTTACGCCAGCTTGAACGCTTTCACCGAAGCTGGCTCCTCTTTGCCCTTGGCCATTCCTTCCCAGAACCAGAACGATCTGCGGGCCGATGTGGGTGTCCGGGCAAGCCGGGCCTGGCATTTGGGATCGATGATCTTGACGCCCAACCTGGGTGTTTCCTATGAACATCAATTCGATGGATACGCGGACGATATGACAGCGGCATTAGCGGCGGGGGGAGGTTCCTTCACCGTGCAGGGTCCGGCCATCGGCCAGGACGCCGTCGCGCTCGGGGCCGGGGTCAATCTCCAATTCGCCCAGGGCATCGGCGCTTTCGTCCAATATGACGGGAAATTCATGGTCCAGAATTACGACCGGCAGAATTTCTCGGGCGGCGTCAACGTCGGCTTTTAAGAAACAGAAAAACTACGAAATATTTACTGGGATACGACCGAAATCAACCGATAACTACCGATGTGGATCCTTGAAAGCCTTAAGGCGAATACCGATATGACCCTATCGGTCGTGATCGGCCTTTATCGGTTTTATCGTTGTTAAATAGTTGGTCCCTTAGTGCCTTTGATTTTCCGGTTTTTATAGGCCCAACCCAGCATTGCGGCGGAAAGCCCCTCCTCATATAATGCCCCCTTCTATATGACCCTGAAGGGAAAGGCGATTTGCGGTGTTAAAACACAAGAAAAACCCTACTCCCGCCCCTAAATCCAAGGAAAAAAAGGCCGTTTCGGCCGCTTGGTTGCGGGTCCAATTGGCCCGCCATCCTCAAAGACCCTTTGCCCTCGACTACATCCAGAAAACCTTCAGGGACTTCAGTGAGATCCATGGGGACCGGGCTTATGGCGATGACCAGGCCACGGTCGCCGGTTTCGCCTATCTGGGGGACCAACCGGTGGTGGTCATTGGCCAGCAAAAGGGTCGCGATACCAAAGAGAACATCCTGCGCAATTTCGGGATGCCCCATCCGGAAGGCTACCGCAAGGCCCTTCGCCTGATGAAGCTGGCCGAAAAGTTCAAGAAACCCATCATCACTCTCATCGATACGCCGGGCGCCTATCCCGGATTGGGCGCCGAAGAAAGGGGCCAGGCGGAAGCCATCGCCCGTAATCTTTTGGAAATGGCCAAGCTCCGGACCCCCGTGGTGGCGGTCGTGATCGGGGAAGGCGGAAGCGGCGGGGCGTTGGGGATCGGCGTTGCCAATAAGGTGCTCATGATGGAGAACGCCATCTATTCGGTCATTTCACCGGAAGGTTGCGCGGCCATCCTTTGGGACGACCGGGAGATGATCCAACAGGCTTCCGAAGTGTTGCGCTTGACAGCCCCCGAACTGCTGGCCTTCAAGATCATCGACGACATCGTGCCCGAGCCGGAAGGCGGGGCCCACCTGAACCACGATGAAGCCGCTCGAAACCTGGGGAAAGCCCTGGAAAAGACATTGAAGCCGCTGATGAGCATGTCCCCGGCGGCCCTTGAAAATCAGCGTTACGAGAAGTTCCGGGCAATGGGAGTATTCGAGGAAAAGTAAGACCAACTGCCGACACGAAGCCACGAAGTTTTTACTGATCTCAAAAAACATCAATCAAAGAACAAAAGAATGATCAAGCCGGTTTTTAACAAGCGACCTTTTCCTTCCTTCGAGTCTTCGTGGCTTCGAGTTGGATTATTGTTTTTCCTCCTTTTGACCTTCTTGCCAGCCGGTCCTCTTTTTGCCAGGGTAAAGATCGTGCTGGACGCGGGCCATGGGGGTAGCGACACCGGTGTGAAGTCCGGTTCGGAAGTTGAAAAGGATTGGAACCTCAAATTTTCACAAGCTCTTGAGAAGGCTTTTGCCGCCGCGGGCTACGATGTGCTGTCCATTCGTACGAAGGATGAATCCATTCCAGCGGCTAAACGCGCCGATATGATCAACGCATCCGGGGCTGCCGCGGTCATCGTCATCCATGCGGACCGGGACTGGACCGGAAGCCAAAAAGGTCCTTTCCTCGTGGTGGAACCGCCCACCAAGCCCGAGGCGGGGGACAGTGCTGAGATCCAGCGTTGGGGCTCGGTCTCCCTTGGCGAATACCGTTCCAGTTTGAAACTGGCCAGGGCCATCGCGCAGGGGTTGGGGGTCAACGGTGGTTTCTCGCTCTTGTCGGATAGTCGTGGGACGATGGGAGAGATCCCTTCGGCCGATGGGAAGGTCTTTTGTTTGCCTCACCAAAACCTTCGGTACTTGACCCGCCCGGCCGTGGTCCTGACCCCCCTGTTCCTGACTTCCGGGATCGACATCAAAAAATTCTCCAAATCCGACGCCTTGGCTGAATTCGCCTCCCAAGTGGTGGAAGGCACGACGGCCTACTTGCAGGGAACTCCATGAGGGCTAACTTCCGATGAAAAAGTTCTCCTTCAAGTTCCGGGTCATTCTGGGCGTGGCGCTGTTGGCCTGTGTCCTGGTGATCGGGTTCCTCCGGAACCGTTCCTTGGATAGGTTCGAGCCGGTCCATTCCACGGGGACCCATTCGCCTCTCTTTGAACCGGGGGATAAGGCCTCCACTATTTATTACCGGGGTATCGAGGAAGGGAATGGTAGGCCTCTTAATGTGGCGGCTACCATCCGGTTGAGCAAGAGCCGGTACAACCAAATGAAGCAGGCGGTCTTGGCGTACCTACAGGGGCCCCGAAAAGGGGCTGCGCAAGTGCCGGTCCCGGAAGGGTTGACCTTGAACGAATTCTATTTCACCCCCCAAGGGGCGGCGGTCGTGGATCTTTCGGTCGCCCAGGTCAAACCCGCCTCCTTCGGTTTCTACGAGGAAGCCCAATTCATTCGGGGAATGGTGGAGGTCCTGGCCCACAACTTTTTTGAGGTCAAACAAGTGAAGATACTGGTGGATGGACAGGACGCCCCTACCTTGGGCGGGCATTACGCCTTGGGTACCTCCGATGTGGCTGGAGCGGCCCCAGCAATGACAAATCCGAATGTACAACGATAAGACCGATAAAGGCCGATAGAGACCGATGACAATAAGCGAGAAAGAAACGAATAAGTTTGCGCAAGAGTTCGATCATGTTACGGAGCGAATTTTGGGTTGTGCTTTTAAGGTCAGCGCTGAAATCGGTCCTGGATTTCCTGAAAAGGTCTATGAGAACGCTCTGGCTCACGAACTGAAGAAGTTGGATCTTAAGACAATCCAACAGTTTCCTATCAAGGTTTGGTATGACGGGATCGGGTTGGGGAGTATGTGGCGGACATAGTGGTAAATGACAGTGTTTTAGTCGAGTTGAAGGCGGTAAAACTTCTGGATCCTGTTCACGTAAGCCAGTGCTATAGCTATCTTAAAGGGACAAAACTCAAGGTATGTATGCTTATTAACTTTGGCAAAAAGAAATTAGAATATCGTCGTCTTGTCAGCCATTTCTGAGACTTATCGGTCGCAATCGGTTTTTGTCGGTCGTATCGATGTAAAAATTCTTGAGAGATGAAAATGAACGAAAACGAAATAAACCTTCCTCCTGCATACGAGCCTAAGACGGTGGAGGCCAAATGGTATCCCGAATGGGAAGGCTCTGGCATCT
>CAZLND010000165.1:0-6151 GCA_964560635.1 uncultured bacterium
TTAAAGATGGGGTACACAGGGGAAATTACCACTGTGAGCGAAGCGGGCCGGGTTTTTCTATTTCAGGGTTTTGTGGTTCCTGCTGATAACCGGGCTAGATCAGCGTCGGAGGGATCCAAAAGGGCAGCCTTACGGAAATTGTTGCGGGCTTTGTCTTGCTGTCCTATCCGCAGATAGATCCCCGCGGCGGTCAAATAGGAACCGATCGCTTTTGGCTTGTTGCCTAACATCGAATCGCCATCGGCCCGGATGGACCACTCGTCGGCTTGCCATTGGTTTTCCTGGATCAAACTTAAAGCCCGATCGTACAACCGATCCCACTTGGAAAGATCCCCGCGCATTCTTAGGTAATGTGCCGTATTGAGGTAAGGATGGGCACAGAGTTCTAGGAATAGCCCGTTTATGGGGTTTGAGCTCCTTTTGCCAGGTTCCAAATACTGATCCCAGAACTCGTCCAGTGGACCTGAATATCCTGAACCGCCTGCCTGTGTGTGTGGAAAGGCTTGTATAGCGATCCCGGAGGGCCGGAAAGAGAAGGGCGATTGGAACTCCAGGGTGAGTGTCTCCAATGGACCATTGGAAAAGGCGCAATAAATAGGGGCGTGGGTTTGGATCAGCTTGGGGATCAAATCTCCCACGGAACCGTTCCAATTTAGGTCGGGGTATTGATGTTTGATCAAATTGGGCTGGAAATCCCTGTTCAACATCGAAGTCCATAATAAGTGTGTGTCCGGACGTTTGCCCTCCACTTCGGTCAGATAGGACAATGCGAAGAGATCATAATCCGATTCGGCAAAATAATAGGCGCCTTTATCCATGGATTTTAAAATAGCCATTCCATATCCACGATAAAGGAATTCTTTCGTTTGGTCGTTTGATGCCAACTGTTTCAAGAGGATTGAAAAAGGCAGGGCTAAGGCAATAAAGAACATAAAGATGTATTGAAGGATCCGGCGGGTTTTGTTTATTTCTTTTTTTCCAAGAAGAATAACTGTGTTTGCTAAGCCATACCCCCCCGTCAAGGCCAATACCCAATTGGCTCCCAGGAGATGGTCGTTCAGGTGCCAGAATTCAATGGGAGCGACCCTTAGGTAAAAAACATTTGCCCAAATGGTCGCGAAAAGAACGACCAACAAGAAAATGACCAACTTTTTCCTTCCGCTCGCAATAAGTGAATAAATCCCAATGAGCGTGAATACCACAAAAAGGCCGTTGAATTCGCTCAGAAGACTATTGGAGATATAACCGGTCTTTTCCACTAGGTGCTGGAACTCGCCAACCGGTGCGGACGCCATTGTTTCGACCTTGAAATAAGTGATCCGCAGAATGGATCCCAGGGATCGAGCGAATGTAGCGGGTGCCCCGAAGTTCAAATGCGGATATAAATTTGAACGCAACGGAAGATAAAGATAAGCGCTAAGGGCGAAAAGAGAAAAAGAACAAATTTGAAATAGGGTTTTCGCCTGGATCTTAAAGTCTTTATTTAGGGTGGAAAATCGAAGATACAACAATCCCGCGAGCAGCCCGGCGGGTAAAAGCAGCATTTGGGTGGGCCAATGGTTCAGAAGGCCGATGGAAAATAAGAAGACGGGAAAAAGAATCTTTTTTCTTGGGATGGGATTTGGCCGCCCTTTGCCTTCTGAGGAAAGGCTTTGGACGGACAAGAGCAGGGCCAGGATAAGTACCATTTGAAAAACATAGATACCCCCTTTTGCCGAAAGTGCCGCGCTCCAATAACTTTTTGAAAAAGCGAACCCTAGCGAGGCTGAGAAGCAAACCGCTTGGGGTAAAAATGAATTACCGAGTTGGGGCATGCCGGAACGATGGAGCATTAGCCACAGGTTCCAGGCGAGCAAGCAAGCCCCTAAGGCGCCCAAAAGAGCGGAGAAAAAATTGAGCGCCATGGCTTGATTTCCGACATTGAATGCCAACAAGAACAGGTGCCCTAAGAGATCGTGAAGAGGGTAGCTGGGAGGATGGGGTATCCCGAGGGTAACGCACGCGGTGATGGTTTCGGGTGAATCGTTCCTGAAAAGGGAAGGAGCGAGTGTTAAAATATAAACACTGAAACTACTTAGGAAAATCGTAGACAGCAAAAGTGGTGGCGGGGTTATAAAATTTTTGGAACGGGTATTCAATGTTGACCTTTGAACTGGCAATTTCAAGAATTGCTAAGATTTTAGACTCTGATACTTCTCGGACGAAGAAGATAACTCGGCCCCGAGGACTTTGAGGGAATGCCCATGAAGAAACCTAAATCTAAAAAGATCAGAAAGGTCTGGGTCCTGAAGCCGGTCACTCGTGTAAAAGTGTCCCGAAAAAGGGAGCTTTTAGAGAAAGAAAAGGCCAAAGACTCTAAGGAATCCTTGCGGTGAGCTTGGGCGTGAGCGCCATTCCAAGTAACCTGACAAACTCCCCAAAAGAAGGCCACTTCTGGTCTCGTAGCAATGAAATGTCCATGATTTCGAATTGTTTTTTAGTATAGAAGCTCGTATAGTTTAGGGTTAAACGCTGTAAATCAGCGATTTTTCACCCTGAGGAGAGCAACCAAATGAAAGTTGTTAACGATTTTTCCTGGATGATCGGCGGGCCCCAAGGAACGGGCATCGAGTCCTCCGCTAATCTTTTCGCGCAAGCTTGTGCTACGGCCGGTGTATGGGTTTTTGGAAAAAGAGAATACCATTCCAACATCAAGGGCAAGCACAGTTATTTCCAAGTGCGGGTTTCCAACAATCCGGTCCATAGCCACATCGATGATGTTCATATCTTGGCCACTTTCGAAGATTCTACCGCTCGACTCCATTCCCATGAGGTCGTCAAGGGTGGCGCTCTTATTTACGATCCGACCAAGATCATGTTGGACGATTTGAATTTGAAATCGGGTGTCATCACCTTGCCCATCGATTTCAATATGGTCCTTCGCCACGTTGCCGAGATCACCGGGGAAGAATATGGAAAATTGGCCATCATGAAAAATACCATCGCGGTGGCCGCTTCCATGGCCCTTCTTCGGATGGATATGTCCCATATGGAAGAGACCCTATCGCGTTTGTACACCGGAAAGAAAGCTCGCTTGGTCGCTCCGAATATGGCCGCGGTCAAAAAATCCTATGAGGCGGTCGACGCTTTGCCGGATGAGATGCATGACCAATTCCCTTACCATTTGGAACCCATCAAAGGCATGACCAAGCGACTCTTGATCAACGGGGCGAGTGCGGCGGCCATGGGTAAATTGAAGGCGGGTTGCCGTTACCAAACCTATTACCCCATTAGCCCCGCCACTGACGAAAGTAACTTTCTAGAAAGCCATCCCGAGTATGGTATTGAGGTCGTTCAGTGTGAAGATGAGATCGCCTCCATCGATATGGCTTTGGGTGCCGCTACCACGGGCGTCCGCGCCTCCACGGCTACTTCGGGTCCGGGTTTCTGCCTCATGCAGGAAGGTTTGGGTTGGGGCGGGATGAACGAAGTGCCCATTGTGTTATTCGACTACCAACGTGGTGGCCCGTCAACGGGTTTGCCGACGCGCCACGAGCAGGGTGACCTGATGTTTGCGGCCTTCGGTGGTCACGGGGAATATCCTCGCTTGGTCATCGCGCCATCCACCATTGAGGACCACTTTTTCGCGGCTTTCGAGTCATTCAATTATGCTGACAGGTTCCAGACGCCGGTCATCGTCTTGAATGATAAGTTACTGACGCATAGTCTTCAGACCATAAAACCCTTCGATGAAAAGAACTTGATCATTGATCGCGGCCGCCTGGCGACCCCGCAAGAGCTAGAATCGGCTATGGCCGACGCGAAGGGGTTTCCCCGGTTTAGACCTGATGCCAAAACGGTCATGTCCCCCAGGCCTTATCCTGGTCAAGAAGGAAGCCCTTACTGGATGACCGGTGACGAGCACGATGATTATGGGCACATCACGGAAAATCCTGAGACTCGTGTGAAAATGCATGAGAAGCGGATGTCCAAGTATCGCTTGATGCTTGAACAGATCCCTGAGGACAAGCAATACAGCGTCCATGGCGACCCTAATGCCGATATTACGCTGGTCTGCTGGGGCTCCACTTACGGAGTTCTTTTGGACGTGCTTCCGGTCCTCAAGGAAAAGGGTATCAATATGAACTTCATTCATTACCGCATGCTTCACCCTTTCCCGATCTCGACCGAAAAGATCCTTAAGAAGGCTAAGAAGCTGATCATCGTGGAAAACAACTGGGGAACCCAGTTGGCGCAGTTGATCCGGTTGGCGACGGGTATTTACATCTCTGCGAAGATCGTCAAATACACCGGTCGGCCGATGTCTTATAACGAGATCCTCGATGCTGTCGAAAAGATCGCGAAAAAGGAAGTAACCCCGGTAACGGATCCGCTCACCGGGCAGTCCGTAGAAAAGGTGGTATTGACCTATGGTCTCTAAGCTCCAAACTCCGTTAACGGTTGCGGCTTACAAAAGTGATGTTCATAACGACTGGTGCCCGGGCTGTGGGGACTTCGGTGTCCTGCAGGCTGTCCAGCAGACCCTGGCTGAAATGGCCTTGCCCCCCTGGGAAACCATGGTGTTCGCCGGCATCGGCTGTTCGGGGAAGGTCTTCAACTATATGGCCTGCCATGGGGTCCACACTCTCCACGGGCGCGTGTTGCCGTTCGCTATCGGCGCCAAGCTCGCCAATCCTGACCTGGAAGTGGTCGCGGTCGGTGGGGACGGTGACGGGTACGGTATCGGCGCGGGACATTTTGTCCATGCGGGACGCCGGAATGTCGACATGGCCTATGTCATCATGACCAATGAAGTTTACGGGCTGACCAAGGGACAAGCTTCTCCTACCTTGGGCCGTGGCCAGCAGACCAAGTCGCTGCCTCTTCCAAATACCAATGACGCCATTCAGCCTTTGGCTTTGGCTTTGAGCGCCGGATACACCTGGATCGGCCGGGCCTACGCTTTTGATGGCAAGCACCTGAAAGAAATGATCAAGAAAGCCGTTGAGCACAAGGGCATGGCCTTGTTGGACGTGCTCCAACCCTGCCCGACCTTCAACGACCTGCATACCACTGAATGGTTCAACAAGAAAGTGAAAGGTCCTGGTGAGAATGTGATGTTGCCGAGGATCTTTAATTGTTCTGAACTGGGTCATGACGGGGCCGTCAAGGATCCCACGAACGCCGATGAAGTGGCGGAGAAGCAGAAAAAGGCTTTTGAGTTGGCTCATTACCGCGGGGACCGAATCCCAGTGGGAGTTTTCTACGAGATCAAGCTGCCTACTTTCGTGGAACGCATGCAGGCTCAAGTGCCGATGCTCACGAAATACGCTCCGGCTCGTATGCCTTATGAGGATGCCAGCCACCTTCCGACGACGGACTTGTCGAAGGTTTACGAAGAGTATCTTTTTTAGGATATTGTCAGTAGAGCCCGGGTCCCTATGGGACCCGGGCTTTTTTATTTAAGTTCCTTCGGCCAAACATTCGAGTTCAAGCGAAATCAGGGATATACATTCAAGTCATCAAGGTCAACCTTGCCAAAGACCCTCGTCGTCCTACCGGTTTACAACGAAGAAAAAACATTGGCGGACATCCTTTCGCGATTGAACGATCGGGTGGATATCCTGATTTGTGTTAACGATGGTTCCAAAGACGCCAGCCTCGATATTCTCAATCGCTTTGCCCATAAACGTAAAAACACTTATGTCGTCAATCAGCCGACAAATAGCGGCATGGCCGGGGCGTTGAAGGCTGGATTTCTTTTCGTGCTTTACTTGGGGAAAAAAGGTATCGCGGGCCCGGAAGATATCGTGGTCACCATTGATGCCGATGGCCAACACAAGCCGGAGTATATTCCTGATATCGTCCGTTATATGACAAGGAAGGGGGCGGATGTTGTACTGACCCGGCGTGACTTTAGTGTGTATCCCGCCTATAAAGTTTGGGGGAACAGGTTCCTGACCTTCACGAACTCCATTCTTTCAGGAATGCGTTATAAAGACGTGGAATCGGGCTTGCGGCTTTTGCGGGTGAAGACCTTAGAGCCTATTTTGAGTTACTATACGGGCGTCAAATATTCCTGCGCCCAAGAGATCGCGCTCATCTCCGCGCGCTCAGGGTTCAAGATCGACAATGATTTTATCGTGGACATCGCTTATTACCGGGCAGGAAC
>CAZLND010000166.1:0-6092 GCA_964560635.1 uncultured bacterium
ACCGACAAAGCCAAGGCCGTCGCTCATTTGAAAGAGACTGTCAAGAAGGTCATCATCTCGGCCCCCGCCACCGGCGAGGACCTGACCATCGTCTTGGGCGTGAATGAGGACAAGTACGACCCGAAGAACCATCATGTGGTCTCCAATGCCTCTTGCACGACCAACTGCTTGGCCCCCTTTGCCAAGGTTTTGCATGATAAATTCGGTATCGTGAAGGGTTTGATGACCACCATTCACAGCTTCACCAACGACCAAGTGACCCTGGACTTTCCTCATAAGGACCTGCGCCGGGCGCGTGCCGCGAGCCTCAATATGATCCCGACCTCGACTGGGGCCGCTAAGGCCATTGGTTTGGTCCTCCCCGACCTGAAGGGCAAATTGGATGGATTGTCCATCCGCGTTCCTACCCCGGTCGTTTCGGTGGTGGACTTGGTCGCCGAACTGGGCAAGACGGTCACCAAAGACGATATCAATAACGCCTTGAAGGAAGCCGCGAAGGGCAAACTCAGCAAGTACCTGGAAGTGACCGACGAACCCTTGGTTTCATCCGACTTCAAGGGAAACCCGCACTCCTCCATCGTGGACGCCTTGTCGACCTACGTGACAGGCGGGAATCTGGTGAAGGTCCTTTCCTGTTACGACAACGAATGGGGCTATTCCAATCGCGTGGTCGACCTTATTGAATATATGGCTTCCAAGGGCTGAACGTCCCGGGGGTTAGTATGAACCCAGCTGTTTGGTGGACCATCGCGGCGGTCGTCCTTTTCACCCTTGAATTGGCGACCGCCTCTTTTTTCTTTCTCTGGATCGGCGCGGGTGCGGCCCTGACCGCCCTCCTCTGTCTCTTTACCGACTCCCCTTGGATCCACTTGTCGTTTTTCGCCATTTCCTCGGTCTTATTGGTGGTTGTGAGCCGTCCATGGGCCTCCCGTTTTTCGGGCAAGACCCGCCGGTTGGCCAACGCGGAATCTTTGGTCGGACAGGCCGCCGTTGTAACCAAGGTGGATACGACCCAACCAAACCAAGGTTACGTGAAAGTGGCGGGAGAAGATTGGAAAGCGCGATCCCTGAACCAGGAACCACTCGAACTCCATGGTAACGTCAGCGTCGTGGAAGTCCGCGGGAACATCCTGGTCGTCAAAAAATAATTCGCTGACATTTTTTAAAAAGAGAGGTTTCTATGCCAAGCGCCATCATTATCGTTCTATTGGTTTTTGCCTTCATTTATACACTTAGGTCGATCCGTATCCTGCGGCCCTATGAAAAGGGTTTGGTTGAAATGCTGGGGAAATATTCGAAAACCGCTGATTCCGGTTTGACCATCCTCTGGCCTTTCGAAACCCTTCGAAAAGTGGACATGCGGGAACAAGTCATCGAAGTGCCGCCCCAAGAGGTCATCACCAAGGACAACGTGGTCGTGACGGTGGATGCCATCATTTATTTCCATGTGACCGATCCCTTCAAGGTCGTTTACAACGTGGCTCAATTCGAGATGGCCGCCTTGAAATTGGCCCAGACCAATTTGCGTAATACCATCGGCGAACTGGCCTTGGACGAGACCTTGAATAGCCGTGAAAGGATCAACACTCAGCTTCGGGAAATATTGGACGATGCCACCGATAAATGGGGTGTGAAGGTGAATCGGGTGGAGATCCAAAGGATCGAACCCCCGGCGGATATCGTGAACGCGATGAGCGCCCAGATGAAGGCTGAGCGTACAAAACGGGCCGCCATCATCGAAGCCGAAGGCATCAAACAGGCCGCCATCACCAAGGCGGAAGGGGAGAAGCAGTCGGCCATCCTCAAAGCGGAAGGGGAAGCCGCGGCCATTGAGCAAGTCGCGACCGCCAACAAGTTCCAGAAGATCGCTTTGGCCGAGGGTGACGCCCAGGCCACGTTGAACGTCTTCAAGGCTATTCATGATGGGAACCCCACACAGGATCTTTTGGCCATCAAATACATGGAAATGTTGGCCGATGTGGCCGATGGTCAAGCTACCAAGATCTTCATGCCTTTGGAAGTTTCCGGCACCCTGGGGGCCTTGAGCACTATCGCGGAAGCTTTCAAGACGGACGCCAAAGCGGTCAAGAAATAATCGAGTATCTTCCGAAAACCCTTTTGAAAGGAAAGTCATGTCCTCTTACAACAAGTTAACGGTCGAGGACCTTCAGCCCGCCGGAAAACGCGTGCTTGTGCGGGTCGATTTCAACGTTCCCCTGGACGAAAAACTCCAGATCACGGACGACACTCGTATCCGGGAGTCGCTCAAGTCCATCCAATACCTCTCGGACAAGGGCGCCAAGGTCATTCTCTGTTCCCATTTGGGAAGGCCCAAAGGAGTGGATGAGAAATTACGGCTCAAACCCGTCGCCGCGCGTTTGGGGGACCTGTTGAAGAGACCCGTAAAGGCGCTTTCCGACTGCGTCGGCCCGGAAGTGGAAAAAGAAGTCGCCGCCATGAAGAATGGGGATGTGGTTCTCTTGGAAAACGTCCGGTTCCACACAGAAGAGGAAAAGAATGACCCGGATTTCGCCAAGAAGCTCGCCGCCTTGGCCGATATCTATGTGAATGACGCCTTTGGAACCGCCCATCGGGCCCATGCTTCCACCGAGGGGATCACGAAATTCGTCCCGCAATCCGCCGCCGGTTTCCTCATGATGAAAGAGATCAAGTATTTGGGTGGAGCCCTGTCCAATCCGGAAACTCCTTTTGTGGCGATCGTAGGCGGGTCGAAAATATCCTCCAAGATCGATGTCATCAAGAAGCTCATGGAAGTGGTGGATGTCCTTATCATCGGGGGGGGGATGTCCTATACCTTCCTGAAAACTCGCGGCTTTGAGATCGGGAAATCCCTTGTGGAGAACGACAAGTTGGATCTGGCCAAGAACCTGTTGAGCCAGTCCATTGACACCGATGTGCCGCTGCTTTTACCCATCGACCATGTCATTGCCGATAAGTTCGACGCGAAAGCCAATGTGAAAGTCGTGACCCGAGGCGGCATTTTGCCCGGTTGGGAGGGCATGGACATTGGGCCCGCGACCGTCGAAAAATATTCCCATTTCATAAAGTCCGCCAAGATGATCTTTTGGAACGGTCCCGTTGGGGTTTTTGAGATGGAGCCTTTCGCCAAAGGAACCTTTGCCATCGCCAAGCTTTTAGCCGAAGCGTCAGAAAGAGGCGCCACCACCATCGTGGGCGGCGGGGACTCGGTGGCGGCCGTTACTCAAATGGGTCTTTCTTCCAAAATGTCCCATATCTCGACCGGGGGTGGAGCGTCCTTGGAATTCATGGAAGGGAAGCAGCTTCCCGGCATTGTCGCCTTGACCGATAAAAAATAACCTGGAGGTCGTTTTGAGAAAGCCCATCATCGCAGGTAATTGGAAAATGTATAAAACCGTTCGGGAATCCGCCGCTTACGTCGGACAATTGGCCGAACAATTCAAGGGGATACAGGACCGGGAGATCGTGGTCTGTCCGACGACCCTTTCCATCACGGCAGTGGTCGACGCCTTGCGCTTTTCTAATGTCCAGGTGGGGGCCCAGGACGCTTGTTGGGAAAATGAAGGAGCCTATACCGGGCAGGTCAGTCCTACCATGTTGAAAGAAGCGGGGGTCAAATATATCGTCCTGGGACATTCGGAACGCCGCCAATACGAGGGTGAGACGGACGAGAAGGTGAACCGCAAGCTCAAGAACGTCCTCAAGAGCGGCCTTCGGGCCATTGTTTGCGTGGGGGAGACCCTGCAAGAAAGGGAATCGGGAAGGACCGAGAAGGTCATCGAGACCCAGATCAAGGGATGTTTCGAGGGTATCGGCCTGGGGGACCTGGCCCAGATCGTCGTTGCCTACGAGCCCGTTTGGGCCATCGGAACCGGGAAGAATGCCACTCCCGAGCAGGCCAATGAAGTTCACCGCTTCATTCGGAACCTGTTCGAAAAGAAGTACAACACCGAAGCGGCCCAGGCCCTTCGCATCCAATACGGGGGAAGCGTCAAGCCGGAGAACGTCAAACAATTGATGGCCCAACCGGATATCGATGGGGCCCTTGTTGGCGGGGCGAGCCTAAAGGCGGATTCTTTCGGGGCAATTGTCCGGTTTTAAGGCCCTGATCGAGCAAAGTTTTCTTGCAATAGCGGTTTTCTTTCCAATAGAATGACCGCTTTCCAAATCAAAGGAGTCACATGAGCACCCTCGTTACCGTCCTTTTCGTCATCACGGCCCTTCTCTTGATCGGGGTCGTCCTTATCCAACAACCCAAGACCGCCGGCGGTTTGTTCGCCGGGACTGGTCAGAGCCTTTTAGGGACCAGCGGAAAAACCTTTTGGACCAAGTTCACCACCATCTTGGCGGCGATCTTCATGGGTCTTTGTCTGCTGTTGGTGGCCCTGGTGAAGTACCAGCAACCCAAAAGCCTGATCACGGAAGCCATCGAAAAGCAGCAAGCGGCGGCCCAAGCCCCGGTTTCGGCCGCGGCACCCGCGGCTTCGTCGGCTCCCGCGCCGGCTTCCGCCGCGCCAAAGCCGCAGGATAAACCGGCTCCTCAAAGCGCCCCGGTGGGTCCAAAGCCCGAAACCTCCTCACCTAAAAAGTAATCTTCCTCAATTTTTTCGTATCCATGGGCCGCCCATCGGGCGAAAGCCCGTGGATTCGAATATAATGTCGCCATGACCTTCACCCTATCACCTGGCAGGCGATTCCTTTGTTGCCTTCTAAGCGCTACTCTTGTCATCATTTCTTTCCCCAACTGTCTCGAGAAAACATTGACGCCTTCAATGGCCTTCCTTGGGTGGGTTGCCTTGGTCCCTTTTTTCATCGCGCTTCGAGGGACCCGTCCTGGCCAAGGCGCCTTTTGGGGTTATGTTTTTGGTTTTATTCAATTCGGCGGGGTCCTCTATTGGATCGCTTTTTTGGAAGCCGCCGAATATTTGAGCGGGCTGGCTTGGCTGGCCTTGGTTTCCTACCTGAGCCTTTACCCAATGGTATTTGGATGGCTCTATCGGTTCCTCGTCGAAAAACTCAAGGTCTCCGGTATGTGGGTCGCCCCATTCCTTTGGGTCGGATTGGAATATCTGAGGGGCAGCCGTCCTTGGGGCGGGTTTTCCTGGGGCGAGATAGGCTACAGCCAAGCGCCTTATCCATCGATCTTAATGGCGACTACCGTGGTGGGCGTCTATGGACTCACCTTTTTGATGGTTTGGGCCAGTGCCTGTGTGGCCAGAGGTTTTTCGGGCCTTGATAGCGCGACACCTTCGCGGACATCTCGGTGGCCTTTTTTCGTCCTGCCTTTTTTGCTGGTGCTCCTGCTCATCATAGGTGGAAGTTGGGAAAGACGCGTGATACCTGTTCGAAAGATGGGAACGGTCGCTCTTTTACAGCCCAATGTGGATCAAGCCATCAAATGGAACAAAAAAAGCGAAAATATGATCTATGGACGGATCGAAAAACTGGTCCAGTCAGTGACCCTGTCCAAGCCCGACCTCATCGTTTGGCCCGAAACGGCCGCGCCTTCCTATTTGTTGATCACTCCCTGGGACCTTCAAAGGGTCACCTCGATCGTGAAGAACTCGAAAGTCCCCCAATTGGTGGGTTGTCTGGACGCGAAAAAGCTCAAACCCGGAGTGATCGGATACTATAACGCGGCGGTGGAGTTCGATGGTCAAGGCCGGCACAAAGGTGTTTACGGCAAAAGACATTTGGTCCCGTTCGGGGAATTCGTTCCTTTCCAGAAATATCTCACCTTCTTGGGACCGGTGGTAGGCGATCTGGGCAGTTTTGAGCCAGGGAAAAGTTATGAAAAATTCCAAGCGCGCGGCTTCACTTACTCGCCGATGATCTGCTATGAAGTCATCTTCCCGGGGGACGTCCAACAGGCGATGAAGACCTCGGCGGACGCTTTGGCCAACATCAGTAACGACGCTTGGTACGGAAAGACGGCCTCCCCTTATCAACACGCCATGATGGCGGTGGTCCGTTCCGCGGAAGAAAGAAAACCCCTTTTGAGGGCCGCCAATACGGGCATTTGTCTGGCCACCGATCCTTTTGGGAAGATCCTATCCTCGACCGATCCTTTTGAGGAAAGGGTCCTTACGACG
>CAZLND010000167.1:0-2750 GCA_964560635.1 uncultured bacterium
TATCCTACCTTTGAACGGAAGGGCTCGCAAGGGAAGGCCGGAAAATAAAAAAGCCGCCCCGGAAAACCGGGGCGGCTCGTTAAATAAGCTTTAAGCCTTTTCTTTTTTGGAAGCCTTAGCTTCGGTCGCGCTGGCGACTTCGGCTTTGGGGGCCTCGGCGGGAGCGGCTTCGACCACGGCGGTCTGGGCTGTCTCGGCTGTCCCCTCGGTGGGAACCTGAAGACCCTTCTTGCTTTCTTGGATGCGGGCGTCCTTCTTGTTGAGCTTGCCCCGCAGGTAGAAAAGCTTGGCCCGGCGGACTTTGCCGGAACGGGTGGCCTTGACTTCCTTGATCATGGGGGAGTTATAGAAGAAGCTCTTCTCCACGCCCACACCATAGGAGATCTTGCGGACGGTGAACTTCATCTTGCCGCCCTTGCCTTGGATCCCGGTCACGACACCTTCGTAGACCTGGATACGTTCTTTTTCGCCTTCTTTGATGCGCAAGGAAACCTTCACGGTATCGCCCACTTTAAAGGGGACGGTCTTGCGGATGATCTGGGATTGCTCGAATTTTTGGATCGTCACGTTCATGACAGCACGGCTCCTTCTTCAATATGTCCGACGGACCGGTTATTCACCGATTTGAAGTTCTTTGCGGGCTTCGCCTAAGAGCTTCGAGTCCAACTGCGTCGGCGAGACCTTTTCCAAAAGGTCGGGTCTCTTCTTTAATGTGTTCTTCAGGGACTCCAACTTCCTCCAGCGCTCGATGCGGGCATGGTTGCCCGACAACAAGACCTCCGGCACTTCCATCCCCTTAAAGACGCGGGGACGAGTATAGTGCGGATGATCCAATAATCCATTAAAAAAGCTGTCGTTTTCCACCGACTTTTGGTCTCCCACAACCCCCGGTAGCAGGCGGATCAGGGCATCCACTATCACGGCAACCGCCGGTTCCCCGCCCGTCAGGACGAAGTCCCCCAGGCTGATCTCCCCGTCGATCCAGTTCATGACCCGTTCGTCCAGGCCCTCATAGTGGCCGCAAACCAGGATGAACGACTTCTCTTTGGAAAGCTCCAGGGCCATCCCATGGTCGAAAACTTTACCCTGGGGCGACATCAAATAGGTCTTCACGTTCTTCCGGCCGCGCTTCAAGGCCGTCAAGGCCTTGATCAAAGGCTCGGGCTTCATCACCATGCCAGCCCCGCCCCCGTAGGGAACGTCGTCGGCCATCTGGTGTTTATCGGTCGCCCATTTGCGAAGGTCATGGACCTTCAAGGTCACGGCTTTTTTAGCCACCGCCCGCTTCATCATGCTCACCGTGAAGGGGCCGAGGAAGTAATCGGGGAAAAGGGTTAGGATGTCAATCCTGAGCGTCCGCATCGATCTCTTCCATTAAGTCCACGACTATCCGTCGGTTCTTGAGGTCCACTTCCTTGACCACTGTCTTCAGCATCGGGATCAGGACCTCGTCCTTCCCCTGCCGGACCACCAAGACCCCGTTGGCCAAGCCATCCATGATCTCTTCAACTTTGCCCAATTCCTCGCCGGAGGACTTCACGACGGCCAAACCCATCAGGTCATCCTGGTAATAGGCGCCTTCCGGAAGGTCGGCCCTATCGGATTCCAGGACCGCCACATAAGAGCCCCGCAGGGATTCGGCTTCATCCGGCCCCACGATCTCCTTGAACCGGACCACCGCGTCCCCGTCCGTGTGCATGAAGGAACGGATGACCGAAACCTTCTTATATTCTTTCCCATCCTTGAGGACCCTCAAAGAGGGACAACCCACCAAACGGTCCAGCCCCGAACAGGAAAGGGATATCTTCACTTCCCCTTTGAGCCCGTGGGGACGAACGATGGTTCCGAGGACGATATAACCGTTTGGCGTTTGTGCTGGTTTGGGGCCGGGGTGGTTACTCAACGACTTCGAGGGAATATTTCAAACCATGTTTGGCGCAGGACGCCGAAACGAGGGTCCGGAGGGCCTTGATGGTCCTTCCCTGCTTCCCGATGATCTTGCCGTAGTCATCTTTCGAAACGCGAAGTTCCAAGACCGTCAGGTTGCCTTCCAGCCTTTGCTGAAGGGCGACGCTTTCAGGCTTGTCCACGAGGGACTTGGCGACGAATTCAATAAGTTCTTTCATGCTTTACCTTCTTTTGTTGGCGATTGGATGGGCTGCTATTAGCTGAGCTTCACGCCCGCTTTTTTGAGCAAACCTTCGACGGCTACCGAGGGGATCGCTCCCTTTTTCACCCAAGCCAAGGCCTCTTCGGTCTTGAAATTCATGACTTGGTTTTCCTTGGCCTTGGGATTGTAGGTTCCCAAGTCTACCACGCGACGTCCCTTGCCCGAGAATCTCGAATCCAGGACCACGATGCGGTAATAGGGTTTCTTGCTGCTGCCCATGCGCTTTAAACGGATCTTGACTGACACAAAGCCTCCTAAAAACTGTTCAATGGATGAATTATTTGAAACCGGCCGCGACGCGGTCCGTTCCCGGCCCAAGGGGCCAAGGGAAGAGGATTCTAAAAATACCCCTATCCTTTGTCAAGGAAATAGGCCCCAAATGGGCCAAATAGGGGATTCTGTTGGGTGAAAGGTTGGAAATAGGGAGCCCTTCGAGGATCTCAGGATGAGCTGAGGAGGACGGATTCCCTCTTGGAACCCGTGATCCCAGGCGCCATTGGGCTTGAGGGCCAAATGGTTGGATTCGGTTTTGCCGCTTTGCTGTTCTAACCCGGTCTTAATAAAAAAGCCCAGAAGGCAA
>CAZLND010000167.1:2850-6091 GCA_964560635.1 uncultured bacterium
CCCAGAAGGCAATGCCTTCTGGGCACGAATGGAGCTGGGGACCGGGATCGGACCGGCGACCTGCTGTTTACGAAACAGCTGCTCTACCAACTGAGCTACCCCAGCAACGAAATCATAAGGAAGGACTGGCTTGCCAGGCGTAGCTGGCAAATAGAATCGTCCAGCTTCGCCCCTTTGGGCTACGCCGGACAGTCTTCTTTCCTTTATCAATCCACAAGGAAGCGAAGACTGGAAGTTTACTTATCAACTGACAAACCGTCAATCAAGAAGCAGGATATCCCAACCCCTCTAGGACATAAAAAACCCCGGATTTCTAATGAAACCCAGGGTTGGAATGAAAAGCTTTCGGATTTCGTTTTAGATCAGAGTTTGTCTTCGATCAAACCCAAGGCTAATACCTCGATGACCACCCAGATGCTGGCATAGACGATGTAGTCCATGATCAAGTGGCGTCCGCCGCCCCACATATAGCTGAAAAGGGAGAACACGGTGTAATTCAAGAACCACAACACGATGGCCAAACGGGGTAGGCTGAAATTTTTCATCGAAGTCTCCTGCCGAGGTCTGTTAAAGAACCGCCACTGATTTTAAGCTAGATTTCAAAATTTCTTCAACTGTTGATTTATCCCCTAATGCCTGAACTGCCGAAAGAACCGCCCGACGCGACTCCATGACCGAATAACCCAAGGACATCATGGCCTGGATAGCGTCCCCGATGTTCTTGGATTCCACGCTCAAGGGGTCTTCCTGTTCAAATACGCCCCCACCCGCCAACTTAGTTACCTTCTCCCGCAGTTCCAAAACCATGTGCTGGGCCGTCTTTTGCCCAATACCAGGAATGGATTTCAATGTGACCAGATCGTTCTTCAGGATGGCTTGATAAAAAGCTTCCGGCGAGAAGGTGGAAAGGACATTCATGGCGGCTTTGGGCCCCACTCCCGAGACCGAAAGGGCCAGGAGAAAGGCCTGCTTTTCCCCGTCCTTCAGGAACCCGTAAAGTTGGAGGGCGTCCTCCCGAACGTTCAAGTAGGTCTTCAAAAGGACCGTCTTGCCGACAGGAGGAACGGCTTGCAGGGTCTTCTGGGAAACGAACACCTCGTAACCCACGCCGTTCACGTCCAGTTCCACCCGGTCCGGGTGCTTCGTGGTCAACAGGCCCTGCAGAAAAGAAATCAAGACAACCCCTTTTTCACCGCAGAGACGCGGAGGTCGCAGAGCAAAGAATTATTTCCCTTTTGGGCGAGCCTCAATCAAAATCCCAATTTTCCCGCCGAATAAAACCAAAATTATTTCGTTTTCTTGTTCCAGCATTAAATTTCTGCGGTCTCTGCGCCTCTGCGGTAAAGATCAATCTTCTAAAAACTTCAAATGCACCAGGATATGAAGCAACTCTTCCACCTGGGTCAAGGCCGGTGCTTCCTTGTTCTGGGTGGCGGCATACCAGAAGGAAATGACAGCCTGGTCCAGCCAAATACCCTTGGACTCGAAGTCCTCGTCGATGACCAACGCCTTGTAATGGTGTTCGTCCAATTCGTTGTCGGTCACGGGACTCTTCATGCCCGAGGCCTTCAACTTGATGTGTTCCTTGGCCTGGTTGAAATATTTCTGGTCGTCCTCGTTGAGGTTCTCGAAGACCACCTGGGCCGCTTCGCGGTCGATGCCTTCCAGGATGCTCTTGTCGATCCAAACCCCCAGGTTCTCCTCGTCCCAAAGATACTCGTGGCCCTGGTGCTCCAAAAGGGTCAAAGGTTGGCTGCTGTCAGGGCTCAATTTTTCCGTCTTGCCCTTGCTGACCGTATCCTTCAGGAAATCCTCGGCGGTGACGTTGTACTTCTCATCCACCGGATAGCCGCACTCCGGACAATAGCGGGCATTCTCATAAAGTTTATTCCGGCAATTCTTACATTTCGTGGACATAAGTCTCCTATCGTTTTAAAAACGTTGGCCCGGTCTTGTTGCGGGAGAGCCTCTTGAGCTCTTCCGTCAGCCGGGTTCCCGAACACTGCAAATGCGTGATGGCGATCGCCAAGGCGTCCGCCGTATCGTCGGGCTTCGGGGTTTCGGACAACCCCAACAGCAGCTTCACCATCTTTTGGACCTGTTGCTTGTCCGCGGCCCCGTAACCCGCCACTGCTTGTTTCACTTCCATCGGCTTGTACTCATAAACCGGAACACCCGCCAGGCCGCAAGCCAGAAGGGCGACCCCCCGGGCCTGCCCCACCGCGATGGCGGTCTTGGCGTTCTTGGAAAAGAACAATTCCTCCATCGCCACTTCGTCGGGCTCCGCCTTCTTCAGGACCTTTTTCAATTTCTCAAAAAGAACGACCAGCCTTTGCTCCAAAAGCCCGTGGGCTTCGGTGGTCAGCGTTCCGCATTCCAGCATCTTGAAGCGCCCATCCTGTTGGGCGACCACCCCAAATCCCATCCGGGCCAAGCCCGGGTCGATGCCCAGGACGATCTTCCTCGTTTGAACCGGCCAAACTTTTGCTGTCATTCTGAGGCCACCTTTGGGCCGAAGAATCTTTGTTTAAAACATAGACCCTTCGCTTCGCTCAGGGTGACAGTGCCCCTTTGATACCTATTCAGAAAGGCACTCTCATCTTTCAAGCTTCGCCATGATTTCATCACTGACATCATAATTCGCGTGGACGTTCTGGACATCATCATACGCGTCCAAGGCGTCATACAATTTGAAGAAGGATTCGGCTTTCTTCTCGTCGAGAGTGACCACGGTCTTAGGGATCATTTCAATTTCGCTGTGTTCCAGGGGGATCTTTTTATCGTCCAAAACCTTCTTGACCTTGTCAAAAGTCTCGGCCGAGGTCACCACTTCATAGAAATCGTCCTTGTCGGTCTTCAAGTCTTCCGCGCCGGCGTCCAGCACCAATCCCATCAGGTCATCCTCGCCAATGGCATCCTTTTTGATCGCGATCGAACCCTTCTTATCGAACAAGAAAGATACCGAACCGGACTCGGCCATATTGCCGTTGTATTTGGAGAAGATGGACCGGATATCCGCGGCGGTACGGTTACGATTGTCGGTCACGGCCTCCACCAAAATGGCCACTCCAGCCGGACCGTAACCCTCGTAAACGAATTCTTCCAGGGCAGCACCGGCCTCGGCCCCTGTTCCCTTGTTGATGGCCCGTTTGATGGTGTCAACGGGCATGCTGACTTCCTTGGCTTTTAAAATGATGGTCCGCAATTTGAGATTGGTATCCGGATCGCCGCCGGACTTGGC
>CAZLND010000168.1:0-6079 GCA_964560635.1 uncultured bacterium
ACTACCGAAGAACAATACGAGCGTGGGCCGCTTCCCAAAAAAGCGCCACCCTCGATAGATTCTCCGACCCGCGATAGGACGACTTGCCTCGATTAACCGAAGGGTCGAACCCACCACCAAACGGTTGTGGTCACAAATCCGCTTGTGTCGAAGACCGTAAACCCCGCAGAACGAGATCTACGAACCGTCATTGCCCCGGTTAAAACCCCACAAAACATAGGGAAATACCGGGAAAACCTACGCACAATTGGCAAGACTATAGAGCCTTGATTTTCCCCCGTCAAGCCGAAAAAACCGTTTTATATGGCCCCTGACCCTAGGGGCTGGGGGGTCTTTTGGTCTGTACCCCCAACTCGTGGAGACCCACCCCAAAAGCCCTTATTTAGGGCCATTTTCGGGCTTTTATGGGGTTTTCGAGGCTTTTCGACTATATAGCCCTGCCCTGCTCCCTAATCAGTAGGCCCTAAATCACCCTTTCGAGTTCCTTACCGAGGTCTCAATAGTAGCTGACGATCAAAATGGGATGGTTGGCTGCCGTCGCATCATTGTAAGGATAGAAGCCTACGGTAGAAGCCGTCTCGCCAAACTCTCCTTCGCTTTTCAAAATGAGTCCGTTGTTGTTCGTGGCGCTGGTCAACCAAGACTGAACGATCGCTGGATCGAGATTCCATTTATAAAAAGAGGACGTCCCGTTCACGGCGGATGTCAAAACAACAGTGCTGATCGTAGTTGGATTGATATAACCCTCTTGGCCAGCGGAGCTGTCCCCGGTACAAGAATTCCAACCAACCCCCGGGGTTCCCAACCAAGTGGCGTTAGAAGTCCAATGACACCCCGAAAAAGTGTCAGAGGCGAAATCGTGCAGGCCAATAGTGATTGGTGAAGAGCCAACACTAGTAGCCGCTTCAAGTTTCAACCATACCTGGGCAGAAACGATGGTTGTATTAGTTGGTAGATTTGAAACATCGAATTTTAGAATGGTCCGGGCGTAATTGGCGATTGCGGCCCCTGAATTTACCTCAAGGTAAGGTGTAGCATTTTGAGGCGATCCCGATGCCCCCGAAAGCCATGTATCCAATTCCCCAGAGTAGGCTGAAGTTGGCAGTGCCCCATTCTGAAAATAAATATCGAAAGTATTGGCACCTGAGGAGCCCATCGAACCCGAAGGCCCAACTGGCCCTTGTTTTCCTTCGCAGCCCAAAATGAATACTGCCAAAACGAGAACAACAAAAAACCGATTCATAACTCGCTCCTTTTATGATTTTTATTGCCCGGAAATCACGTTATAAAATGTCGTTGGCCCCGCGCCCAATGAAAATAGATTGATGTTCCCGGAAAAAGTACCAACCGATGTATTGGAAATGGTGAAATTAACGTTGTCACCTGAATCATCAGTAAGACTCCCCGTGCTCCCCCCGGACTGAATGCTGCCGCTCCCTAAGTTCCCAAAACCGTGGGTGCTATCAATGGACCAATTCCAAACAACCCCACAGTCATTTGATGTGTAAATCCCAAAATTGAAAGAATTGTCTCCCCACATTTGAATAGTGACCGGATAGCCGTGATAAATGGTTACTGGGTTTGGGGCAAGGGCAAACCCCGTGAAGTCAAATGTCGAAACTTGGAAAGGAATCTTTTTTGAAAAGCAGTTTATTTTGGAAATAGTCACCGGTTGTTGAGTAACCCCTTCCCCTAAAACGAAAGTTGATGGTGCTGTATTTATTCCGAAAGGAAGAATTGGGCAAACCACAGAAACGGGAACATTTAAATTCCCGATCGGACTATATGTGACCGTTACTGACATATTGACAGGAAAGGCCGTTCCAAAAGAAACGGAGGCAGGGGCCACACTAACGATATTTCCGCTCGTGATAGTACTAAACGTCACGGAATATGAACCCGCTCCCGTGACCGTAAAAAGTTGTGAACTCAAATAGTAGTAATGGTTAACCGGTGTTGGCAAATTGTACGAAACGCCTTGCGTCAGTACCTTCGCCACCCAAGTACCGTTTAGCAAATTCGTTGGATTAAAGGCGGCGTAACCAACAACAGGCTGGGTAAGATTCGGACCTAAAGTATTGCCGGCAGGATCCACGACAATTATTGAAACACCCTGGATAGCGGTTCCCGCGTCGCTAACATAAACCTGGATCGCTCCGCTTGAAGGAGTTGGGGTATAAGTCGGTCGGTCCAACCCAAAAGGGGCGTCAACGCCCAGGGGACGATCCGTTTTATTGCATCCCACGGAAGCAATCGTGCTAAAAAACGCCATAAAAACAAGCCGATCGAACCAAGCACTTTTATTCATTTGAACAGGCTCCCCACAAAGACTTTTCGTTGGTTTTTTTACCTTTCCGCTGTTTATTTGTAAAGCCTGGAAAAATATTTATTATCGATATGTCAGAAATAGTGCTAAATAAAGTAAAAACGATTTACGTTTTATTTCAAATATGATTTTGAATATTTTGTGGCAAATTCAAATTCCTCTTTTGGTAAAATTACGCGTTTTCCCAAGGAGAAATTTATGCAAAAACCGTTTCAAAAACTTTGGCTTCTTTTATTGTTAACTCTGCTCTTTCAACCCCTCTATGGGGAAAACAGTTCCGATTTCACCTTTGGCGATTCGGACCAGGAAAATAAGTGGGTGCCACCCTTACCAGTGGATGAAAGCGACCGGCTGGTCCAATTCAACCTACAAGCGGCTTTCCAACATGATGCCGTTCTCCAAGACCAGGCCTTTTCCATGCTGGATTTTTCGGCCAAACGCCAATTGGATGAAAACAACGTCCTCGCTCAAGGTTTGGTTCGGTTCCGTAAAAGTCTTTCGACCTCGGATGCCGCCAGCAACATTGACCTGCGTTTGGCCCGCCTTTCCTATCTGGAACCCTGGCTCCAGGTGACCGCAGGCCGTTTCGACATCTTCCAAGTGATCAGCCCTAACCTCTTTTTTGGGGGTTATCCCATCATGGGAATCCACCGGGTAGACGGCGTCCTGGTCACCGTTCCCTTTTCATTTTTCCTTAATTTTGGCCCGGCCAAGGAAAGTCAATCCGGCAATTCTTCCCCTCTCGCCCTAAGCCTCTTTTATGCGCCCAGTCTCTTCTCCGCACAGGAAGTCCAATTGGACAACACCCAAACTTTCTGGTTGTCCCAACTTCGCTTCCGGGTCGATTCCAAAGATTTCTCCTCGACTTTTCGGGCTAATTTCGGGGGAGCCGCCAACGATTATTTCGACTACTCTTCCCTGAATGGAAATTACACCGGCTCCCTTTCTGCGGACTTTGCTTTTCAACAAAAATATGACCTGACCGCCGAATATGGCGTACAAAACTTGAACCTTATTTCGGATACCGGCGCACTCGCCTTGGGTTTCCAGGCCGCCCGCTTAGGAACTTGGGGAGCCTTCTCGCTGGATCAAATCGTCGCGGAAACCCAGTTCCCCCTCGGAAATTCGTTAAACAACCCCTTCACGGGAGGTAATGGCTTTGTTCCCTCCTTAGCCCAATCGCCGCAAATTAGCTGGTATACCAAGATTCGCGCCCGCCTGCGCGTCCTATTCATCGAGCTTCATGTCACGAATAACCAGGATGATTTCACGCTTGCGCGCCCAGCACCGGGATCCATCGCGGTTCCCTTTACCGGAACCTTCGGTCCAGCCAATGAAACGGACGGCCCGGGCACGCCACTTCGCTCGGCTTCCTACAACAACTTGGCCTTTCTGGTCCGGACGGGAGTCGAGTTTTGAACCGTTGGTATTCGCCATTCCTTCTTTTAGTCTTTCTTACGCCCTTCACCAGCATGGGCCAAACCGCTTCGAAACGGGCTGACTCATCCCCCTTGACCTCGGAAAACAACCTTCACCGGTTCCAATCTAACTCCGCGTGGGGAAAGACTGACGTTCTTGTTTCCAGTTTCGTGGACCATTTCGACGTGAAGGTCAAAAGCGAAACGTCTGTTTCAGGTTGGGTTTTGAAAGAGGAGCGAACGAACCGAACCCTGTCAAAGGGAGGACAAAACCCCGCCAACCAACTGGGTTTCCGGGTAGCCAATTCATTCCAAGATTCTTACCATCTGACCCTTTTCCTCAACATTGACCGCGAACAAGTTCCGATCGCGCTTTCCTTGTCAGCTCCCAAAGAGACGAATGATGATAAAAATAACTCGGAAAACTTTGGCGACTTCCAGGACAACCCCGACCAGCCCTATAACAATATGGTGAAGACCTTTTATGAAAAGGCCGTTAAAAGTTATTCCAAAGGCGACAAACTTCACGCCCTCTCATTTCTCAAAAAAGCGGAGGAACTGGACCCGCTTCAGTCCCAGGTCCAATCCTTATTGGAAAAAATCCAGAGCCTTTCGGAGACTCATCGGGACATGTTGGACATAGCAAAGGATGATCTTAATAAAGGGAAAAAAGAAGAGGCCCTCGCTAAATTGAGGGACTATCTGAAAGGGAACCCAAACAACGAGGAAGCGTTGGAACTGAAAGATAAGATCGAAGGCCAAATCCATGACCTCAAAACCCGTAAAAACGCCGGAGCTAAAGTGAAAAAGACTTCCACCTTAAATAACAATGACCGTCAATCCCAAGCCGATGAAGCTTATAACCTGGGCCTGGAAAGTTATCGAAAGGATGATTTCGTTTCCGCCAAGAGATTTTGGGAAGAAACACTTCAGATACAACCTAATCATCAGCAAGCGCGTAGGAATTTAGATCGATTGAAGGCGGAGCATCCAGAATTGAAATAGAGCGGGACCAAAATTCACCTACTGCGAAAGCAACAGGGCTAACTCGGATTCCCTTAATTAACGCGATTCGGACTCCAAAGCCTTGGAAAGCTCCATCAGCTTCTCAATGCCCAGGGTTTCGCCACGCACCTGAGGGTCGATACCGCACTTTACCAAGGCCGCCTCCACCAATTCCGGCGGCTTGCCCAGCGACTTCAGTGAATTGGAAAGCATCTTGCGGCGGGTCTGGAAAATGGACCGCACCACCATGAAGAACCTCTTCTCTTCTTCTGCCCCCAGGGGCAAAGATTCCTTCGGGGTGATCTCGATGAAGGCCGATTCCACCTTGGGCGCCGGTTTGAAACAACGGGCGGGCACGTCCAGCTTCTTTTCCACGCGGCTGTAATACTGGGCGCAAAGGGTCAGTGCCCCATAGGCCTTGGTGCCTGGCACCGCCACCAATCTATCCGCCACTTCCTTTTGGACCATCAAATAGATCTTCCGGAGCAAGCCCGGATATTGGGTCAAAAGCCGGGTGATGAGGGGCGAGGTCAGGTAATAGGGGATATTCCCCGCCAGCGTGATTCGCCCCGGCTCCTGGGGCCGGTTCCCCTCTGGAACCGGCACACTCGCACCTTGAGCCTCAGCTTGTGGCTTCGGCTCCGATGGCCGGTAAGCGGTCAGGTCCAGCTTCAAGATGTCCGCTTTGACGAAGGATATGCTTTCCCGACCGGCGAAACGACGCTCGAGCATGGCAAAAAGCTTGTGATCGGGTTCCACCACCACCAGCGGCGCGCCCTTTCCCACCAATTTTTCGGTGAGAGCCCCATATCCGCCGCCCACTTCCAACAAAAGGTCCCCTGGTGGGCAAGTGATGACCTGGTCGATGCCCTCCAGGATCTTGGGGTCCACGAGGAAGTTCTGGCCCGCGGTTTTACGGGGCCGATAGGAGAATTCTTTGAATAGGGACGAGAGGGATTCCATAGCGACATTATAGGGGATAAGGGCGCCCCAACGGACAGGACCGGATGTCCCCAAAAACAAAAAGGCCCCGGGGGTTCCGGGGCCTTGGGGGAAACTTTTAATTATGAGTTGGCATCAAGGGTAGAAGTAATAGTCGTCGAAGTACACGTTCTGGATGGTCGGGTAACTGGCCCCGACTGGTCCTTGGAACACCGTTCCGATGTCTAGTATAGCGCCCCAGTTCATCGTCGTCGGGTCAACGCTCCACATACCCACCCCCGCGGTAAGCGGCAACACGTAGTTCGTCCAAACATTGGGTGTGGGAAGGGTGACCATCACGTTGGTACCCGTATTGTTCTGGTAATAATTGGTGTTGACCGGCGAACCA
>CAZLND010000169.1:0-6064 GCA_964560635.1 uncultured bacterium
TCCAGGAATCCCAGGTTCGCCAGAGTCTGGATAGCTCCCACCCATACCTTGACCAGGTCCGGCCCCTTCCCGCCGGCCATGACCGTGATGAACTCCTCGGGTTGGTATTCCCTTTCCACTCCCTCGACGCGGATAGCGGGATTTTCGGCCTCGAACCTCGCCACCGTGTCTTCCCAGATCTTGCGGTCCAAAGGCAGGGACTTGGGCGGGACGTTCCAAAGGGTCAGGTGAACGATGTTCTTTTCCTGCAGGATCTTGTGGTTTTCTTGGTAAAGATATTGGCTCAAACCCACAGCGGCGGCGGCCAAAAGAAGGATCAAAACGAGGTTTTTCATGGAACCCGCTTGAAATGGGGTAGAGGCGTGACGGGCATATTTTAACAAAACAGGGGAAAGAATGCCTGGGTTTTATGGCAGGGAAAAAGGGGGACTTACAGAATGATGAAAAAGTCTAAAACCAGACTTTTTCATATCTTCGTCGCAAATCATCCCTTTGAAAGGAAGGGATGAAAAGCGATTCGCTCCTAGCCCATGGCTGTAGACAGGGTGTAAAGGCGTTTTTCAACACCCTGTTAGGGTTGGGTGGATAGGACCACAAGGGCCCGGCGCTGGTTGTCGGCCGTGGCGGGGCTCGCGTCCTTTTCGGTGACGCGGGTGGCGTAACCCACGGCAAAGATGCCGTTGTCGGAAACGTTCAGTATCTTCATCAGGTACATCTTCACTTCCGACGCGCGATTATGCGACAAGGCGATGAGATCACCCGTCTCATTGGGGGCGGCGTAACCCTTGACCACCAGGGTGCTCTTGTTGAGATAAGGTTTGATGGTCGTGGCGGCTTTATCCAAGTCCTTCTTGGCCGCCTCGCTCAAAGTCGTTCCCATCATGGGGAAATAAACGGTCGTCAAGTTCAGCGTCATTTGCTCGCCCTTGGCCCCGGCCTTCACCTCGATCTGGACCGGGAAAGCCTCGGAAGTGGCGTTGTTGCCCGCCTTGTCAGTGGCCTGGAAACTGCCGCTCACCAAAGCGCCGCCCTCCACCTCCTTCCCTTGGGAGGTTTTCCCGTCCCAGACGACCTCTTTGGGCGGCTGGCCGTTCCCCTCGAAGCTCTTGAGCGTCATCCCGTTCTCATCCAACAAACTGACTTTCCACGATTGGAACCCCATCCTGTCGGCGGCCTCCAGTTGGAAACGGAAATCCTTCGGAGTGGAGAAGTCGGCCCAATGGTCATCCCCTTTCAAGGACAGGATAGGCGCTGAGCTAATCACGAAGATCTCGATGGCGTCCGACTTCAAGGGATTCCCAGCCCTATCTTGGGCGGTCAAAAGGCATAGATAGGTCCTGTCCGCCACGACTTGGTTTTGGCCGTTCCTCCCGTTCCACCGAAGGGTTTTGGGTAGCTGGTTCTGGCCTTGCGTGGTATAGACCACTTTGTTCGATGAAGCCTCGCTGATCTCTAATTCCCAACTTTGAACATCGGAAGAACCGCCGGATTGGATATTGAACCCCACTTCCTTTTTCCCGCCCTTGCCCGCGCGCGGCGAGAAATAAGGACTGGCCGTTTGGAGGCCGAAGTGGGACCGAGCGGTCACGACTTCCACGGTTTGGAAATCATCGGACAAGGGTTCGTTCTTATGGCCGTAGGTCCTCAAAGTGATCCGGTAAGTTCCGTTGGCGACCGCCCTTCCCTGATCGTCGGTCCCGTCCCAACCCAGCATGGGGAAAAGAGATCCCGTTCCACCGATCCGGCGGACGATCTTTTGTTGGGGACCTTGGATCTCCACCAGCCATCGGGCGATGTCGGAGGATTGGTCCCCCGGAAAAGCGATGGTCGTCGTCTTTTGTCGGCCCGAAGGCGAGAAGGCGGGCGGATCCACCGTGATGGCCATCTTGCGCAGGGGAACCTCGGAAACCGGTCTTCCCGTGGTCGGGGGAGCCTCGGTCAAAGTTTCGGCGGGGTTCAACGTGATCTCGGCGGACGAGGAGATCTCGGGTGGCTTGGCCGCCCCGGACTCCGCTTTTCGCCAATCGTCGAAGTGATAAGTGAAAGAAAGGGAGTGGACCGAATCGGACCGGGTGGTGGACATCCGGAAGGCATAGGCCAATTCAAAAGGCTGGTTGGCATGGTAACCCGCTCCCAGTGAGAAATACCCGTCATCTCCCAGGACGTCATCGTATCCGGCGCGGACCGAATAGAAACGGTCGCTAAAGAACCGCTCCGCGCCCACTCTTAAACGGTTGTGAAGGGAGCTCGCCTGTGTCGTTTGGTCGATGATGTCGTAATCCGCCTCAATGCGGGTGTCCTTGATGTTCTGGTAAGCCGCGCCTATGACAAAGGTACGGACCACCGGTTGTTCGGCGTTGTTGTCGAACCGGACATCGGTCGCCACATCCTTGACCGCCAATCCAAAGGAAGCCATGGTTCCCTGGGCGTTCCGAAGGTCATAGGCCAATCCCAGGTCCATCCCTAATCCCCTGCCATTTTGAAGGACTCCCCCATCCACAATCGACAACGCCAAATATTTCAGGTTGATACCCAGAAATAGGTCGTGGGAAGCGTTCAAAGGCATCGCCACGGTTCCGACATAAGTGGTGGTGGAGCCAGGCGAACTGGGGAATTCGGAGAATTGGGAAAGGGCGAAGACCGTCCCATCCGGGAGCGGATAGAGGGCGCTCAAGTTGAAAGAAAGATCGGTGGAAGAAGGGTCGTAACCCAGACCTATCTGGGCCATGGGAACGGAAGCCCGGGCGATACCGGCTGGGTTCCATTCAATAGCGTGGGTCCCACCCACGACGGCCACGACGGCGCTCCCCATGCCTAAACCATAGGTATCTTGTTCCAAGCGGGGGTCGAGGGCGAAAGCGTGACCAAGCAAGGGGAAATAGAGGAAGAGCCAGCACCAACGGCTCGGCAAAAATGACTTTAAAGACAACTCCATGCTCCTGAACATCGTAGGCTTCGTTCACCCTGAGGGGTGGTTAACGTGGACTTTTAATATAGAACATCGGACAGGGCTTAAAAAGGGGATTCTACCGCAGGCGATCCGAAAGGGTAAGAAGGGTCGGAATGAGGAATTTCCTCACGAATTCGATGGCCAGTATGGCGAAAACCGGGGAGAGGTCCAACCCGTTGAGCCGCCAGGGCGGCAATATCTTGCGGAACGGGGCCAGGATGGGATCGGCGATGGCGTAGATCGCGCGCACCAAACCGTTGTAGGGATCCGCGTTGACCCAGGACAGGATGACACGAACAAAGATCAACACCTCGGCTGCGTAAAGAACGGAGCCCAAGATTTGGGCAATAGCCGATATAAAATTGGCCAACACGAACATTCAGATTTCCTTGCTCAAAATTTCTTCTTGGGAGCCAAGAGGACCCAGGTCCTTTGGTCCGTCTCCAAATATTGACGGACGGCTTTTTGGACATCTTCCGCGGTCACCTTCCGGATCTTTTCGGGAAAATGGTCGACCCCATGGACCCCCTCCCCTACCAATTCGTACCGGGCGTAAGAATGGACTTGGGCCCGGTTGGTTTGAAGGCCGACCTGATAAAGCCCGACCATATAGGTCTTGGCCCTTTCCAATTCATCGTGGGAAACCTTTTTTTGAGCGAACTGCCGCAATACGGTATGAAGGCCCGCCTTGGCTTCGGCCATTTTCGAGGGCGCGCAGCCGATATAGATCTGATAGATGGCCGCCAAGGAACCGGCGTCATGGGAAGCGTAAACACTATAGGCCAAGCTCTTTTTTTCCCGGAGCTCCACGAAAAGCTTGCCGCCCATGCCATTGAGGATGGTATTGAGCACCCTGAAGGTGAAATAGTCCTTCGAATGGAAAGCGGGAGCCCGGAAGCCCAGCACCATATTGGCTTGTTGGCCGTCGTTGTCCAATTGCAATATCCTTGGTTTTAAACCGGGAGCTTTCAACAGTTTTGGGGACCCGATGGCTTTTTCATTGAAAAGAGGCAACCGCGCGTCCAAGAACTTCTTCAATTCTTCCGGATCCACATCCCCCACCGCCACCCAAGTCATTCCCTTGTGGGAAAGATGCTTCCGGTGCCAAGCCTTCAAGTCCTTGGGCGTCAAACGGGCGATGGTTTCCTTGGTTCCCATCGGGAAATGGGCATAAGGTGTTTTGTCGAAGGTCAAAACGTCGGATTGGACCAAAGCCAGTTCCGCCGGATCATCCTTGAGCCTTTCAATGGCCGCGATCTGGAGTTTTTTCTCTTTGGCGACTTCGGCATCGGAGAACTGGGGTTCCCGTAGGACCTCGAGCATCAAGTCGAAGGCCTTCTCGAAATTGGGGCGGGAAACGTCCAGGGTCAGGCCCCAATAATCCTTTTCCATTGAGGGGTCCAGATGGGCGGCATAACCCTCGATCTCATGGGAAAAAGCTTCATGGCCCCGGCGCTGGGTCCCCTTTAAAAGACATTTGGTCATTAAAGTAGTGATGCCGTGATTGGTTGGACCTTCCTGACAAAAACCGCCTTTAAGAAAAACGCCCAAGGAGACCAAGGGCAAGTTCTTTCGTTCCTTGACCCAAAGGACCGACCCATTCTTCAATTTCACTTGGCGTATCTTCGTTTCTTTCTTTTGTTGCCCGCGCGAGGACAAGCTGACCGAATCAAGACCCTTTTGAAGGAGCGATTGCCAATGAGATGCCTCCGCCACCGGTTTTTGACCTTTCGGATGGTAAAGAACAAGGGATGCCCTTGAGGGATTTAGGTACCGCTCGGCGACCCGCTTGAGGTCTTCCACCGTGACCATGTCCAAAGCCTTGAGGAACTTTTCCTCCAGATGATGCCCGCCCTGCAATTCCCAAAAGCCCAGGCTCTTGGCCTGACCGTCCATGTTCTGCTTTTCGAAGATCTTGGAGGCCTTGATCTTGTTCTTCACTTTTTGAAGTTCGCTCTCCCGCACGCCCTTTTGGATGATCTTTCCCACTTCCGCCATGATATCTTTGACGCATTCTTCAAGACGTTTTTTGTCGGTGAGGCATTGGAAAACGAAGGCTCCCCCATACTTGCCCGAGAAATACTCTCCCCCGATCTCATCGGCCGATTGGCTCTTTTCTCGGATGGCTAAATTCAGGCGCCCTGAGGCCCCTTCGCTCAGGACCGCTTCCAGGATCTCCAAGGCGGGCGAATCCGGGTCCTCGAGTTTCACCGCGGGAAAGGCCATCGAAAGATAGATCTGCTGGACTTCGCCTTCCTCCAGGTGCAATTGAAGTTTTTTGGGTTCACTATCGAAATTGAATTTGCGCGGCGGGGCTGGGGGCATGACAGTCTTTTCAAAATGAGTCTTCACCCATTGGGCAATAGCGGGGGCCGACACATCACCCACCACGGAGATGACCGTGTTGGACGGGACATAATGGGTCTTGTAATAACGAAGAAGCCTCTCCTTCGGGACCCCCTTCAATATCTCCATGTCCCCGATGACGGGCCAATGGTAGGGATTCTTTTGGTAAAGAAGATGGAACAACAGTTCCCAGGACCAGCTCCAAGGGTCGTCCCGGCGCATGCGCATCTCCTCGAAAACCACCTCTTTTTCCTTCGCCAGTTCCCCCGCGTCAAAGGTTGAATGGAGATAAGCATCGAACTCGACCTCAAGGGCTTTTTGGATCTGGGAGCTGGGCAGGACCACATAAAAACAGGTGTGTTCATAACTGGTGAAAGCGTTCAAATAGCCGCCGGCCGCTTCCACTTGGCGGGAGATCTCACCCACCCCACGGGTCGGGGTCCCCTTGAAAATCATGTGCTCGATCAAGTGGGCCATTCCCCGTTCGTCGGGCTTTTCATCGATGGAGCCGGCCTCGACCCAAAGATTGAGGGAAACGACGGGAGTGCTATGGTCCTCTTTGACCAGGAGGACCGAACCGTTCTTGAGGGGATAACGGAAGATGCCGTTGGCGTCAGCGGAGGTTTTTGTGGGGGTCATGGGATAAGTTCCAATGATCGTTATTTAAGAATTGCAATGTCATTGGTACTGCACCACTCATTGATAAAGATGAGTGGTGCGGAAGGGGGGAGTTGAACCCCCATGAGGTTGCCCCCGCTAGCACCTGAA
>CAZLND010000170.1:0-6032 GCA_964560635.1 uncultured bacterium
GCGGCTTCTGTCCAGGCGGCCCCTCAAGTTGTCAAAGAAAGCCTGAAACGCCGGAAGCCCGTGGTCCTGATGAGCACAGGAGGCTTTTTCCTAAATCGCCACGAGCTCACCCGCTTAGCGAAAAAAGTCCGCACCAAAATTTACCTGCCTTCGGGGGCCCTTTGCGGCTTGGATGGCGTTAAAGCGGCCCGACAGATCGGAAAGGTGAGGGAACTGCGCATCACCTCGACCAAACCTCCCCGGGGTTTTCTCGGCGCGCCCGGCCTTACTCCGGACCAAAAGCGGAAGCTTTACAAATCCAAACAGGCCTTTTATCTTTATAAAGGCAATGTCGAGGGGGCCATCCGCCGCTTCCCGGCGAACGTCAATGTGGCCGCAACCACGGCCCTGGCCTCCGGCAGTCCCCAAAAGCTAAAGGTGAGAGTCATGGCCGATCCGAAGGCGAAACTGAACCAGCATGAGATATTCCTCTCGGGCGATTTCGGTGAACTGACCGCCGTCACCCGGAATGTCCCATCCCCCCTGAATCCCAAGACCAGCTCTTTGGCCATCCAAGCAGCCCTGGCTATTTTTGAGCGCCTTGAAAATTACGTTGAGGTGGGCAATTGAGCGCGGACCGTGCTTCGAAAGACCTTCCTTGCGCCATCCAGATCCGTGACCTCTCCAAGACCTACAAAACCGGCTTCTGGTTCGCGCCCAAGGTCACCCAAGCCCTGAAGGGCCTCCAACTGGACGTCTATGAGAACCAGGCTTTCGGGCTTCTCGGCCTCAATGGAGCGGGCAAAACCACGGCTATCAAACTTATCCTGGGGCTCCTTCGTCCGACCCAAGGAAGCGTTTCAGTCCTAGGGGGAAGCATCTCGGACAGGAATATCCGCTCCCAGATCGGCTATCTCTCCGAACTCCCTTACTTCTCCAGACAGCACACCGGCAGGGAATTACTCGAATATTTCGGGTCGCTGAATGGCCTAACGGGTAAGGGCCTCGGTACTCGCGTGGATGAGGTCCTCGAATTGGTCCGCATGACCTCCGCCGCCAAGGAAAGGGTTTCGGGTTATTCCAAGGGAATGCTCCAACGCATCGGTATCGGCCAAGCCCTCATCGGGAAACCCCGCCTTCTTATTTGTGACGAACCCATGAGCGGCCTGGATCCTGTGGGATATAAGGAAATGCGCGACATCTTCATCGACCTGAAGAAAATGGGGACCACCCTCTTCTTGAACACTCACATCATGGACGAGGTCGAGAGGATATGTGACCGCATCGGCATCCTTCATGACGGCCGCTTGAAAGAAGTGGCAATCGTTTCCGATATCCTCCAATCCAGCGTTCCAGTGGATTACTGGATCGACGTGGAAAAGGGCGAGGCTTCGAAGCTTTCCGGACTCCCGTTCCAACCCAGTGTTTCCCAGAACGGCGGGGTTCAGGTGACAGCCATGGTCCTGGCCGAGACCATGTCCCTCCTGATGTCACGTCGGGCCAAGGTGAACGCGGTTCGCCCGCTTTCGTCGCTCATCGAGGCTTATTTCCTCCGCTCCATCGGGGCCGGGCACCTGACCGTGCAGGAGGTTTCCAAAACATGAGAAAGATCCTCTCGGTGGGCCTATTCACCTTTCGCGAACTCATCCGCAGTAACATGCTCTTCGTTTGGCTGGCCTGCGTGGTCATCCTTTGTGGCCTCGCTTTTCTTCTTTCGATCCTCAGTTACGGCGACATCTTGAACATCTTCATGGACCTGGGATTGGTGGGTATGGAAGTTTCTGGATTGCTCGTTCTTCTCTTGAGCCTTACCGTCACTTACAACACCGAGATGGACCAAAAAGCCATCTTTCTGGAACTAGCCAAACCCGTCACCCGCGGGGAATATTTAGCGGGCCGCATCCTTGGTTTCTATGGGGTCATTTCAGCGGTGGTCCTGGGAATGGGGGCGGTCGTGGTTGGTCTGGTGATCTTCGTGGGCCAAGGACAAGTCCCCGCTCTTTTTTACGATTGCGTGCTGTTCCTTTTACTGGAGATGTTCCTTTTAACGGTGGTGGGTCTCACTTTTCAGGTCATCGGCACTTCAATGGTCGGGGTTTTCCTTTATTCCTTCTTCACCATCTTCCTGGGTCATTGCGTGGGAGAAGTTCAATGGTTGTTGGCCCAGCAATTGGAGCCTTGGCTCAAAAATATCCTTAAAGTGATCTTTTACCTGCTTCCCAACATGGAAGTTTTCAACCTCAAGGACCGACTCTACGACCCCACCTTGGTCCTGGGTTGGACACAGTGGGAAGAAGTCCTTCTTTACACTTTCGCTTATTCCTTTGTGGTTTTCCTCATCGGGTGGATCAACCTTGAGGCGAGGGAGTTCAAGTGAGCGGGATATTGTCCGTTATGCGCCGGTCTCCGGCCATTCCCGTTCTTCTTTTGACCTTTTTCACCGCCCAAGCCTATCTTTCCAACAAACTCTCGGACTGGGTCCATCCTCAATCCTTCGAGGCTTCCACGGTCAAGCGGTTGGATAAAAAGGTCGCTTCCACCCTCCGCGCGGTGGCCTTTTTGAGCGGCTACAAGGTCCTGGTCGGTCACGCCTTTTGGATCAAGGTCATCCAATATTATGGGGACGCGGCCAATTCCTTGGGGCGCTACGCCAACCTTTATGACTATTGTGTTTTGGCCTCGGATCTGAATCCCAAATTCGTTTCCATCTACACCCTCGGCGGCGCTGCCCTGGCTTTCCATTTAAAGCGGCTCGATGAAGCTCAAAAATTATTGCAAAAAGGAATCTTGGCCAACCCCGACGATATCCGTCTTAAGTTGCTCTTCGTTTCCATCGCTTACCAAAATACGGACCAGTACGACAAATCCATCCCCTTTCTGGAGGCTCAGATCCAACGCGGCGACGCTCCCTACATGATGGTGAACATCCTGGCGAACACTTACCAAAGGGTTGGCCGGTATGAGGACGCCATCAAGCTTTGGCGCAAGATCCAATTGGAGGCGACCGCCGATGACGTGCGCATCCAGGCAGGGCAAAAACTTCAAGAGCTCTATACCATCATGAAATCTCGAACGACTAAGACGCCAAGTAAGAACAAAAGAAGGATTTCAACTTCGATAAAACCGATAACTGCCGATAACAACCGATGACTTATCGGTCTTCATCGGCCTTTATCGGCCGTATCAATGTAAAGGGACTCTCTTGATCCATCTCGTCAGTTTGAATCCGGCACTGGACTTGACCCTTCGAGTTCAAAAGAATTCCAAGGGCAAGATCGGGACCATCCATCAGTCCGATCTTGAACCGGGCGGTAAAGCCTTGAACCTTTCCCGTTTTTTGACGCGGTTGGGCCTTCCTTCGACGACTTGGCTCGGGACGGGTGGCGGTTCGGACCCAACCCATCTGCTTTATCGGGCGCTATTGAAAAGGGAACGACTCCAAGTGCGATTCCTAAGCCAAACAGCCCCCATTCGTTTCAATTTAGTAATGGAGCGGGATGGAAAAGCCGAGAAGTTCAACCATCCGGGTTTCGAACTCGACCTCACTTCCTTCGGGCAACTTTATCGTTCGGTTGGAAGAAAGGACCTTTTGGTCCTGACCGGACGATTGCCCCAAGGCATGAACCCGGCCCTTTACGGGTCTTGGGTGAAAGCCTTTGGCCATAAGGATGTCCGGGTGGCCGTGGATACCTCCGGGAAACCCCTTGAATGGGCCCTCAAGACCGCACCCTGGTTCTTCAAGGTGAACCTGTATGAATTATCGGAAGCCCTGAAGATCAAGGTCACCGCCTTGGCTCAGGTACCCCGTCTCTTGAAGTCACGCTTCCTTCCTCACGGCCTCATCCACGGCGCGATCACCGATGGACCAAAAGGCGCTATCGTCTGGGAAAACAGCCTGGTCTATTCGGTCCGGCCTCCCAAGGTCCGGACGCAAAAACTCATCGTGGGAGCCGGGGATGCCTTCTTGGCCGGCTATCTGGCCGCTTGGAAGCGAGGAAAAGACCTGAAGGAACGGGCAAGATGGGCCTGTGCCACGGGAACAACCGTAGCGTCGACAGGCATAATGGGCTTCAAACCTAAAGTTGTGATGAGGTTGATAAAAATTGTGACGGTGAAAAGAATCTAAGTCTATCTGTCATTGCGAGGAATGGCCGCCGAATAGGCGGACGTTCATGACGAAGCAACCTCAGTTCCAAAATAAATTTCCTTGGGAAAAGGCTTATTTAAACTGAGGTCGCCACGTCGTTACCGCCCCTCTATTCGCGGGGCAGCTCCTCGGAATGACAAATAAAAGGTAATGAATGAACACTGAGAACCGTCCTATCTATTCCGTCTCCGAGCTCTTACAAAGCGCCAGGAACCTTCTGGAAACTAAATTCCCCAACGTTTTGGTCCAAGGGGAGATCACCGACTTCAAACATCATTCCTCGGGCCACATTTATTTCTCCCTTAAGGACGAAAGGGGAGTCCTCCGTTGCGCCTTTTTTAAGGGACAAAATATGGGACTGGCTTTCAAACCGGAGAACGGGATGAAGGTCGTCGCCGGCGGATCCCTTTCCCTTTACCAGGCCTATGGCCAATTCCAAATGATCGTCCAATCACTCGAACCCCAAGGGGTCGGGAGCCTTCAACTGGCCTTCGAGCAATTGAAGAAAAAGTTGGGGGAAGAAGGGCTCTTTGACCCTGACCGCAAAAAACCCCTTCCTAAATATCCCAAACGCGTGGCCATCGTGACTTCGGCACAAGGCGCAGCCCTTCAAGACTTCCTAAGGATATTGGCCACTCGGGTCGGCATCGAGGATTTCGAGATATTCGACGTGAAGGTCCAGGGAAAGGAAGCGCCCCAGGAGATCATCCAAGCCCTTCAACAGATCTCCGAACGAGAGGAACACGACGTAGTGGTCCTGACCCGTGGTGGTGGAAGCATGGAGGACCTGATGGCCTTCAATAACGAGGGCGTGGTCCGTGCCTTGGCTTCTTCCTCTGTCCCGTCCATTTGTGCCGTGGGACATGAAGTGGACTTTACCCTTTGCGATTTTGTCGCGGATCTTCGGGCCCCTACCCCCACCGCGGCGGCGGCCATGTTGGCTCCCAGCCAAGAGGAGACCGAGGCGGAGATATCCAATTTGGCGAGAAGGCTCAAGGATTCCCTCCTTGATCTCGTTGATGGGAAGAAACGGGATATTCGGGAATTGTCTGGCATCCTTCAAGAACGCCGTCCTGACCATTTGATCGCCGAAGCCCGGCAGAACCTGGACCGGGTCTCCGACGACCTTCAAGAGACCCTCAAGCAGTCGCTCCAAGACAAACAGATCCAGCTTCAACGCCTGTCGGACTTCTTGGCCCGCACCACCCCTCTCCAACTCCTCAAACCCCTTCATGAAAAGCTCAAAGGATTGGAAGCCCAACTGCAGGCTTACCACCCCCATGGTCCGCTCAAACGGGGGTACGCCATCGTCACTCGCCGAAAGAACGGGACCATCCTTCGTTCCACCGAGGGTCTTCAAAAGGGCGAAGTGCTTGATATCCAACTTCAGAAGGGAACAGTGGAGTCGGAAGTAGTTTCAACCGAGGGCGAAAAGCCCTAAAATAACCGAACTTATCCAGATCAGGAGAATTCATGGCTAGCCAACAATCTTCTTTCGAAGACTCTCTCACCAAGCTCGAAACCATCGTTGAAAAAATGGAATCGGGCGACCTCAAACTGGAAGATTCCCTCAAGCTCTTTGAGGAAGGCATGAAGCTGACCAAAGAATGCAACCAGCGCCTGAACGAGATCGAAAAGAAAGTAAAACTCCTGCTCAAAAGCGCTTCCGCCAAGTCAAAAGACGACGACCCGAAAAATTAAATTGCTGTCATTGCGACCTGGCTTCGCTAAAGCTGCGCCAGGCAGGGGAATGTTTGACGACTTGTGGGCCGTAGCCTTGGCGAAGGCCCAAGCAACCCCAGTTTTAAATAGCCGGTTTTGCCCAAGGCAAAACCAACGGATTAGAACCACCCATGAACTTGGGTTGCTTCGTTTCGAAATTCGAAGCTCGCAATGACGACAAAAC
>CAZLND010000171.1:0-6027 GCA_964560635.1 uncultured bacterium
CGTTGGCGATCACCTTGGGCTCGCCGCCCTCCATGATGGCCATGCAGGAATTGGTCGTCCCTAAGTCGATGCCTAAAACTTTGTTCGTTGCCATTGTCGTTCTCCCATTCATTCAAGCCTTTCACCCAGTATAGGGTTGAAAGCTCTTGTGTTTTATGACCTGCGTCAACCGTTAGCCGGTTTCGCGTGGTTCTTCGCTACTTTCACCAAAGCCGGCCTCAAAACTCTCCCTTGGAGAAGGTAGCCGCTTTGGAGCTCTTCCATCACCGTCTCGTCCGGAAACTTGTCCGTTTCTTCTTGGAACATCACTTCATGCAGCCTTGGGTCGAACTTCTCGCCGACCACCTTTTGCTTCGTGACGCCGTGTTTTTCGAGGATGCCTTGGAACTGCTTCAGGGTCATTTCCACGCCCTGCTTGAGGACGAGCAAGGCCTTGTCCTGGTCGTCCTTGGGGATGGCATTGACGGCCCTTTCCAGGTTGTCCACCCCGGTCAGCATTTCCTTGAGCAGTCCGGCCTGTGAAAACTTAAGGAACTCTTCCTTTTCCTTCAAGGCCCGCTTCTTGTAATTGTCCAGATCGGCGGCCATCCAGACCAACTGTTCCTTCACTTCATCGTGCTTTTTCTTCCATTCCTCCAACTCGGCTGCAGTTTCCTTGGAGAGGACTGGCTCGTTGGGAATGACCGCCGCGTTACCCGCGTCATCGTAGGCCTCGGCTTGGCTGGAAAGGATCTCGATCTCCGGCTCTTGGTTATCGGACGGTTTGAAAGCGGCCATTTTAGGCTCCCCTTTTGGTCAATGTGGATTCCACCTGGCGGGCCATGAAATGCACTATCCCCGCCACTCGGTCATAAGCCATACGAGTAGGTCCCAAAACCCCGACGGCCCCAATGACCTTGCCTTGGAAGTAATAAGGGATATGCAGGAATGAAAAGTCGCGCATGAAAGCCTCGGGGAACTCATGACCGATCGAAACCGTCAGGCCCGGGCTGGTCCATTGGCGGCCCAGGGCTTGCGCCAAGGGCTTCTTTTCCTCGACCAACCGGAGCAATTGTTCCATCTTTTCATAATTCTTGAACTCAGGCTGTTCCATCAAATGGGTAGCCCCTTCCATATGGATGGCGTCGGAGTCGAAATGCAGGGCCCCGTCAATGAGCTTCAAGGCCGTTTCGATGACGCTGAGCCGGGTCTTTTTGACCGTTTCGGCTTCTTTCAAAAGGGCGGTTCGGATCTCCGCCAAGGTCCAACCGCTGAAACGGGAATTGAGAAGCTGGGCGATCTTGGAGACTTCTTTTAATTGCACCGGCTCATCCAAGAGGACCAACTCTTCTTTGATGAGTCCGTGGCCCAATACCAGGATGACCATGACCTTCCGGGAGTCGATAGCCACCAGTTTGAAATGGTCGAAGGAGATCTCTTCCGGAACATGGAAGACCGCCAGGCCGGCCAAACGGGTCATGGCCGAGAGGACCTTGGTCGTGTGCCGCATGAGGGTTTCCACCTCATCCTTGGACTTCTCGTATTCCTGTTCCACCTGTTGTTTTTCTCGCAGGCTCAATTGGCGGGCTTGCATCAAACGGTCCACGTAAAAGCGGTAACCCTGGTCCTGGGGCACGCGCCCAGCCGAGGTATGAGGATGGGTGAGATAACCCTTCTTTTCTAATTCCATCAGGACGTTGCGGACGGTAGCGGAGGACAGGTCCATGCCCCGGGCGATGACCTGCGACCCGACCGGTTTGGCGGACGCCACGTAATGGTGAATGACGGAAGAAAGGACGTTCTCTTCGCGCTCTTGTAAGGGTTCTAAAACCACGGTCAGGCGGCTCCTCAATTGAAGGTTTGGACTGCTTAATATAAGTAGCGTGAGGGGAAAGTCAACGTTCAGCCCCCGGCTTACGGCCCAAAAACAGGGGAAAATCACCCGAATCATTCACCACCAAGACACCAAATAAGGCAAAGGAATGTTTACAACGATAAAACCGATAACTGCCGATAACAACCGATGCCTTATCGACCTTCATCGGTTGTATCGATGTAAATCAGTGACTTGGACTTAGGCCGCTAGGACTTCCAAGATTCCGTTCAAAACGAAATAGCCCTTGGGGGTCACCCGGAACCGGCCGTTCTCCAGTAGTAGGAACCCTTCTTTTTGGAAAAGACTGAACTTTTCCTGGTAGCGGATGCCGCGCGGGCGGGCAAAATTCTCGACTTCTTCCAGAAGCACACCCTCGTTCGTCCGAAAACCCAACATGAGCCTTTCCCAATCCCGGACCGGGCCGACAGGTTCCATCTGGAGTAAGTCCGCGCCTTGGGAGGCCATACGGATATATTCGGTCAGATCGTCCCCATGGCTGTGCCTGAGATCCCCCACCGTGCCCACGGCCGAAACGCCGAAACCCCAGTAATCCTCGCCCCGCCAGATATTCCAGTTATGACGGCAGGCCCGGCCCGGCTTGGCGAAATTGGAGACTTCATATTGTTCATAACCCGCTTGGGCGAGGAAGGTTTGGGCCCAGGCATATTCATCGGCCACCATGTCTTCACTAGGAAGGGACAAACCTTCGGCGACTTGCCGGGCGAGCGGGGTTCCCTCTTCCACTTGAAGGGCATAGAGGGAAAGATGATCCGGCCCCAGCGAAAAGGCCTTTTCCAAGGACTGTTTGAACATGTCCAGATCCTGGCCCGAGAGCCCGAACATCAGGTCCAGATTGATATTGTCGAACCCGGCCTTCCGGGCGTCGCCAAAAGCCCGCTCGACCCTCTCCCATTCGTGTCCCCGGCCTAATTTTTTCAGGATGTCTTTTTGGAAAGCTTGGGCCCCGAAGCTCAAGCGGTTCACGCCCGAAAGGCGGTAAGACGTGAGCCTTTCCAAGTCCACCGTCTCGGGATTGGCTTCCATGGATATCTCGATGGAAGCATCGGATCCGGCTTTAGCCCGGAGGGTTTGAAGGATCTTATCCAGTCTTTCCGGCGGCAAAAGGGAGGGTGTTCCGCCCCCCAGATAGACCGTTTGAAGCGGTCCCTTTAAGGAGGAGCTTTTGATCTCTTGGCAAAGCGCGTCCACATAGGAGGCAATCTTGGTTTCTTGTCCGGCAAAGGATGTGAAATCGCAATAACTGCAGATGGAAGTACAAAAGGGTATGTGGATATAAGCGTTCATTCATCCTCTAAATTCTTAAAAGCTGTCATTGCGAGGAATGCCCGCCGCATAGGCGGGCGTTCATGACGAAGCACCCCAGTTTAAATAAGCCGTTATAACGAAATCTTGATCACGGAATAAACCACCCATGAACTTGAAGCTTGGTTGTAATGGGCCTTCGGCCCATCACGCTTGGCCCGAAGGGCCAACGCGCTTCAAGCCCGCCTCAAAGTTCGAGGCTCGCAATGACACCCAAACTATTGGACCTCAATAAGATTGAGGTCCTTGTTATTTGATCACCGTGAAAACCCGTTCTTTCAGATCGCCGCAACTTTCCTTGAATCCGGATAGACCCACCCGGCTCAATGCCAAGCCGCCCACTATCACCGCGATGATCAAAAAGGTGCTGGCCGTACGGATACCGTCCTTCTCTTCGTCAACCGGCGATCCATTGACGGTCTTCGCCCTCTTGCGAAGCTCGAAGAGGACCCAATAGATCAAGGAGACGACGGCGGTCACAATGCCGACCAAGGCCAAGAGTACGGGGTAAGACACACTGTGCCAATAAATGACCCAGGCCCTGCCCTTGATGCGCTTTTCGTCCAATTGATTCCAATACCGGGAATCCCAGCTGTTGTCCCGGTTGTCGCCCATCATGAAATAGTGTCCCTGTTGGACCGTCACGGGCCCAAAATTGTCCCGGCTGGACCTGGCCTGATCTCCCAGTGGCCCATTCGGATCGGGCATTTGATCCGGAGAATAGAATTCGTGGATACCACCAATGGACCGGACCCCCGGGTCACTGTGTTTGACATAGGGTTCCTCTTGTTTGGTCCCATTCACATAAAGGACCTTGTTCTTGTACTCGAGGATATCCCCCGGCACCCCGACGCAACGCTTGATGAAATCCTTGGAGGGGTCCACCGGATATTGGAACACCACGACTTCCCGCCTTTGGGGTTTCTTCAACTGCAGGAACCGGTCCGTCTTGTTAAAAAAGGAATAACCGTATTCGTACTTCTTGACCAGGATGTAATCCCCCACCAGTAGGGTATCTTCCATGGACCCCGATGGGATGGTGAAGGGTTGGACCAGGACCGCCTTCAAGGACAAGGCGATGGCCATGGCCACCCAAAGCGAGTCGATGGTCTCCATCCAGGGGTTCTTCCTAAAAAGCGGGAAAAGCACCCGGATGACCAGCTCGGCCACGCAAAAGGCCCCAAAGAGCAGATAAAGGTAGTTGTTCAGATTGTCCATGATGTCCATTTTCGACCTTTCGACGCTTTTCTAGTCTTCGACCTTCAAGACCGCCATGAAAGCTTCCTGTGGTATTTCGACGCTCCCGATGTTCTTCATGCGCTTCTTGCCTTCTTTTTGTTTATCCAGCAATTTGCGCTTTCGACTGACGTCCCCGCCGTAACATTTGGCCAAAACGTCCTTGCGGCGGGCCCTTACCGTCTCCCGGGCGATGACCTTGCCCCCAATGGCGGCCTGGATGGGCACCTCGAACATTTGCTGGGGGATGATCTCCTTGAGCTTTTCGGCGATGCTCCGGCCCCGGACCTCGGCCTTATCCCGGTGCACGATGAAGGAAAGGGCGTCCACCGGCTCGCTATTCAAAAGGATATCCACTTTCACCACCTCGCCCGGTCGATAGCCAACGGGCTCGTAATCCAGGGAGGCGTAACCCTTGGTGGCGCTCTTGAGGCGGTCAAAGAAGTCCATGACCACCTCGGCCAAGGGAATGTCGTAAGTGATCATGGCGCGGGTGGGGTCCAAGAAGTGGGTGTCCTTGTGAAGCCCGCGCCGTTCCTGGCAAAGGGTCATGACCGCCCCAATGTAGTCGGCGGGCACGATGATCTTGGCGTCGATATAGGGTTCCTCGATGACCTCGATCAGGGAAGGGTCCGGGAGTTTGGAGGGATTGTCCACCATAAGCTCCTTCCCGTCGGTCTTGATGACCTTGTACACCACGCTGGGGGCGGTGGCGATGAGGTTGAGGTTGTATTCCCGTTCCAAGCGTTCCTGGACGATCTCCATATGAAGAAGCCCCAAGAAACCGCAACGAAAACCGAAAGAAAGGGCCACCGAGGTTTCGGGCTCGTAGGAAAGGGCGGCGTCAGAAAGCTTCAGTTTGGACAGGGCTTCCTTCAGATGGTCGTAATCCTCGGTGTCCACGGGGTAAAGACCGCAGAAGACCATGGGAAGAACGTCCTTGAACCCCGGCATGGCCTCGGCCGTGGGCCGGCTCTCTTCCGTGATGGTATCCCCCACCTTGGCGTCGCGCACTTCCTTGATGTTGGCGGCGATATAACCCACTTCCCCGGCCGAAAGCTTTTCGGACTTCGTCATCTTGGGTTTGAAGACGCCGATCTCTTCCACTTCGAAGACCTTGTTCGTGGCCATGAACTTCATCTTGGTGCCCTTTTGGATGGAACCGTTCAGGACCCGGATGAAGATCATGACCCCGCGGTAGATGTCGAACATGGAATCGAAAATGAGCCCCTTCAAGGGTTCGGCTTCCTCGCCTTTGGGCGCGGGTACCCTTTGGACCACCGCCTCCAGGATATCCTCGATGCCCAGGCCTTCCTTGGCCGAGGCCAGGATGGCTTCTTCCCCCGGAATGGTCAGGGACTCTTCCATTTGTTTCTTGCACCGCTCCACATCGGCGGCCGGCAGGTCGATCTTGTTGATGACGGGGATGATGGATAGTTTCTGGTCGAAGGCCAAGAAAGCGTTGGCCAGGGTCTGGGCCTCGACCCCTTGGGAGGCGTCGATGAGGAGCAGCGCCCCCTCGCAGGCCTTGAGGCTGCGGGAAACTTCGTAATTGAAGTCCACGTGACCGGGCGTGTCGATGAGGTTCATCTCGTAAGTTTGACCGTCCTTGG
>CAZLND010000172.1:0-5998 GCA_964560635.1 uncultured bacterium
CGGACTCAAAACTATTGGAGTTCATTCATGAACGACAAATCGAAGTTCGGTCCCCCCAAAGGCATGCGTGACTGGCTGCCGCAGGAAACCCATCTTCGCCAATCCTTGATCCGTCTCATCGAACGTCACTACCAGCTCTATGGTTTCCAGCCCATTGATACGCCTGTGATGGAGAACATTGAGGTGATGCAAGGCAAGGGCGGTGGCGAGAACGAGAAGTTGATGTTTAAGGTCATGAAACGCGGGGAAGAGTTAGATAGGGTTTATGAAGAAATAATCGGCAATGCAAAGACTGAAGGCCAAGTTCACATGGCCAATATTGAAAAAGTTAGGGAGTTGAGAGATTCGCCAGCTGATATGGCTCTACGTTTTGACCTTACCGTACCCCTGGCCCGCTATTACGCCAATCACTCCAACGAGCTTCCCAAGCCTTTCCGTTGTTACCACATTGGTCCCGTCTGGCGGGCCGACCGCCCTCAGAAGGGGCGTTTCCGCGAATTCTACCAATGCGACATCGACATCATTGGCGGGGCTTCTGATTCCTACGAAGTGGAACTACTCTTGGCGACCGACCGGGTTTTAAAAGAACTGAAGGTGGGCAAGTTCAAGATCCGCATTAGCGACAAGCGGCTCTTGCCCGACCTTTTGACGGGGATTGGCATTGAGGGCGATAAGATCGCCGGTGTGGCCGGCGCGCTCGACAAGTTGGACAAGCAGACCCATGAACAGGTCATGAAGGAAATTGAAAATCTCGGGCATTCGGTCGAGATACTGAACAAAGTGGATTCTTTCATCAAGAACGCCTTGCACAAAAAACTGGAACCGGCCCATTTCAAGGTCGGTCAGGCTGAGAAGCTTTGGCGGGATATCGAGTCCATCCGTCAAAGGGTCCATGCGGTGAATCCGGAAGCGAATGTGGTATTCGACCCTCTCTTAGTAAGGGGTTTCGACTATTACACCGGCCCCGTCTTCGAGATCAACGTCGAGGACAAGGATTTCACCTTCTCCATCGGCGGCGGGGGACGTTATGACGGCCTCATCGAGAAACTAGGCGGGCCCAAGGGAACCCCGGCGGTCGGTATCTCTTTGGGTTTTGAGCGCATCCTGACCATCCTCATGGACAAGAACAAGTCCGCCACCCAAGCCACTTATCATCGGGTATTCATCGCCAACAATGGCCAAGCCGAAAAGGACATCCTGGGACTTGCCGAGACCCTGCGTTCGGAAGGCATCCAAGTCGAGACGTCGTTGGAAAACAAAAAACTCGGTCAGCAAATGGAAGCGGCCCAGAAGAACGGTATCGAGTACGCCATCACCGAATTCCAGCCGGGCGCGAAATCCTTCAAGGTCCGCCAACTTTCCACTCGCCAGGATAAGGAAATGACCCTTGCCGAGCTTTACGACATCATGAAACGCCTTTCGGAAAGCGTATAAGGCCGAAACGGCTATTGAGCGATTTTAAGGTTGTGTTATCATACGGCTCCTTTTGGGAGCCTTTTTTATTTAACGAGGAGAACCATCGTGGGCGAGATGTTAGGCGGCTGGAAACGAAGCCATAAATGCGGGGACCTGCGGGCGACCGACGTGGGCAAGACCGTCATCCTCATGGGCTGGGTGCATCATCGTCGGGACCACGGCGGATTGGTGTTCGTGGACCTGCGTGACCGTTATGGCGTGACCCAGATCGTATTCGACCCCCAATTGGCCGACAAGGCCCTCAAACAATCCCACCTCATTCGCAGTGAATGGGTATTGGCCATCAAAGGTGAGGTGACCAATCGTCCGGAAGGCACCATCAACCCCAAGCTTCCCACCGGGGAAGTGGAGATCCGCTGTTCCGAAGTGAAGGTCCTCAACCAGTCCCTGACACCCGTTTTCCCCATTGAGGACGACGTGGATGTGGCCGAAGAAACCCGCCTGGAATACCGCTTCCTGGACCTGCGCCGCCAATATCTGAAGAACAACATCGTGACCCGTCACAAGACGGCCCAAGCCATCCGTTCCTATATGAACGGTCAAAGTTTCCTGGAGATCGAAACGCCCATCCTCATCAAGAACACCCCCGAGGGCGCACGCGAATACGTGGTGCCTTCCCGCATTTACCCCGGCAAGTTCTTCGTGCTCCCGCAAAGCCCCCAGATCTTCAAGCAGTTGTCCATGATCGCGGGCTTCGACCGCTATTACCAGATCGCCCGTTGTTTCCGTGACGAGGACCCGCGCGCCGACCGTCAACCCGAGTTCACCCAGGTGGATATCGAGATGTCCTTCATCGACGAGGACGATATCTACGCACTCGGCGAGGGTCTGATGAAGGCCGTTTTCAAGGAAGTGCTGGGCGAGGACATCCAGACCCCCTTCCCGCGACTGACCTTCGATGAGTCCATGGAAAAATACGGTAATGACAAACCCGATATGCGGTTCGACCTGCCCCTGGTCAACCTGACCGAGGTCGCCGGTAGGTCCGACTTTAAAGTCTTCAAGGATGTGGTTTCCCGTGGCGACGTGGTGAAGGCCGTCAACGCCAAGGGCTGCGCGGACTTCTCGCGCAAGGACTTGGAAGACCTCACCGCTTTCGTGGGCAAGTATGGCGCCAAAGGTATGGCCTGGTTCAAGGTGAAGGACGGCAAGCTCGACTCCAACATCACCAAGTACTTCAATGAAGCTGTCCAAAAAGAGATCATGACCGCTTTGAGCGCCGGGGAAGGGGACCTGCTCCTTTTCGGCGCGGACAACGTGGATGTGGTCAACGAATCCCTCGGAGTCTTGCGGGGTGAGCTGGCTCGCCGCAAGGGTCTTATCGAAAAGGGTCCCAAATGGGCCTTCCGTTGGGTGACCGATATCCCCATGTTCGGGAAGGATGAGAAGGGTCGGATATTTTCCATGAACCATCCCTTCACTTCGCCCAAGGATTCGGACGTGGCCTTGCTCGATAGCGCCCCGATGAAAGCCAAGTCCAAGGGTTACGACTTGGTCTTGAACGGCTTTGAGGTGGGCGGGGGTTCCATCCGTATCCACGACCAAGCCTTGCAGTCCAAGATCTTCCAGATCCTCGAGATCACGCCGGAGAAGGCGCAAGAACGCTTCGGCTTCCTCTTGAAGGCCCTGTCCTACGGCGCGCCGCCCCATGGCGGTATGGCTTTCGGCATGGACCGGCTCCTTATGCTTTTGACCGGCTCTCCCAACATTCGCGACGTCATCGCTTTCCCGAAGACGTCCAAAGCCACGGACTTGATGACGGGTTCGCCCTCGGAGATCGATGAGGACCTCATGAAGGAACTCAAGATCAAGATCGAGTTGGAAGACCTCACCTAACCTCCGTTCCCCTCGGACATGACAAAAAAGGGTTTTTCCTCGTCATTCCGTCTCTTTAGTGATTGGTAAAACCGGTTTAGACATGGTAACTTTTTCATGTCGATCCAAGCCCGAGTTCAAGGCTGTGCATGTCCTTCAAGACTAAAACCTTCCTTCTTTTGGCGCTCGTCTTCTTGCTCATCGATGCCAAAACGCTTCATGCCCGATCCGTTGGTCGCCAACAGCTCCGCGGGCATGTGCCCAAGGCGATGGCTTTTGCCCCGCGGGCGGCGGATTTTGTGGGCGGAGAACCCATCGATTTGACCATCGGTCTGGCCTTGCGGGATCGAGCCGGGCTTGACCAACTCCTGAAGGACCTTTACGACAGCCGCGGCCCTCTCTATCGCCATTTCCTCAAGCCGGAAGAATTCACCGAACGGTTCGGGCCTACCCTTTCCGATTACAACCGGGTGATCGACTTTGCAGAGGCCAATGGTTTGTCCATCACCCAAACCGACCCTAGCCGCCACTTGTTGGCCGTTCGAGGCACGGTTTCGGATGTCCAGAAGGCCTTTCACGTGGATCTTCACCGTTACCGCCGTAACGATTGGACCCTATTCCACGCTCCCGACCAGGAACCCTCCTTGGACCTGGACGTTCCCCTTGAACATATCTCGGGGCTGGAGAATTCGAAGGTCCCCCGACCCGCGGGGCTCAAGGTCAAGGACCATGAGCCGACGTCCCTCACCGGCACGGGATTTCAGGTGGTCCCGGGACTCTATTGTTTCTTGGGCAAGGATTACCGGAACGTCTATTTGTCCTGCCTGGCGGCCTCCGTCACGGGGACGGGGGAGGGAGTGGCGCTCATCGAATTCGACCGTTATTACGCCGCGGATGTCACCAAATATGCCGCTTACGCGGGTATCGCGCCGGTGCCCACGATCACGGCCGTTGGGGTGAATGGCTATAACACCGCGGGAGCTCCCGGCGCGAATAACCCCGAGGTGGCGTTGGATATCGAGATGGTGATCTCCATGGCATGGGGTTCGACCGTTTACGTCTATGAGGCCAATGTGGCTTCCTTCAACCTTATGTTCCAAAAGATCGCGACCGACAACACGGCCCACCAGATCAGCTGTTCTTGGTCGGGCGTGGGGGATTCCACCACAGCCACTACCTTGAACCAATACGCGGCCCAGGGCCAATCGTTTTTCCAAGCGTCAGGGGATGACGGGGCCTATATCGCCGCGGACCCGATCCCTAGCGTGCCCGGTCCCATGGATACCACCGCCAACATGACCATCGTGGGCGCCACGACCCTGGGAACCACCGGGGCTGGTGGGAGCTCGGTGGGGAGCTGGGCCAGCGAAGGGGTGTGGAACAATTCCCCCGGCTTCTTTGCCACCAAGACGCCCGCCCCTAACGCGGTGTCGGGCGGTGGGTTTTGTTCCAGTTCAACACCTATAGCCATTCCGACCTATCAGGTGCCTTTTGACGGCGCCAATGGCGCCTCCGCCACTTATCGGAACTTACCGGATGTGTCCATGGCGGGGGACCTTATCACGGCGGTCTACAATAATGGGACGACGAACTGTATTTCGGGGACCAGCGCCGCGGCGCCGCTTTGGGCCGGGATGATGGCCTTGGTCAATCAGGAAGCGGCCGCGGTCGGCAAGGGGCCCATTGGTTTGCCTAACGTGGCCCTCTACACTCTGGCGGCCAGCCCCACGCCTTACGCCACTAACTATCACGACATCACAAGCGGGAACATCAACTACTGGGGTACTTCCAGCACTTACGCGGCGGGAACGGGTTATGACTTGGCCTCTGGTTTGGGATCTCCCAAATGCGCCCTCGTGGCCGACCTGGTAGGGGTGGTCCCGACCTGGACCAATAGCTTCACTCCCACCAAGACCCCGACCAAAACGCCCACTTCCACGGCCACCAAGACCTTCACCCTCACCTTCACCAAGACCTTCACCAAAACAGCCACTAACAGTCCTACCCTTACACCCACCGATACGCCGGTCCTTACGCCAACGGGCACCCTAACGCCCCCGACCTCTACCGCCACCACTACCCCTACCAAGACTCCTACCAGTAGTCCGACCCGAACCGCCACTTCCACCCCCACCAATAGCTCGACGGCGACTTGGACCTTCACCGCGAGCCTCACGCCGACGCTTTCCTTTACCCCTACCAGGACCTTTACCCCCACCAGTACTTTCACGCCTACGATCACCTTCACTCCCACGAATACCCCGATCTATCCCGTGGATGGGAATAGTTACGTTTATCCACAGCCGGCTTCCACTAACGCTTACTTGGTTTATCCCAGCCCCGCGGTCCAGACCGTTCATATCAACCTTTATGCCTTCTCGGGGGAATTGGCGGCGTCCTTGGAGGACAATGCCCAGGCTTCGGATGGGAACCGGGTTTCCTTACCCCTGCAGTCCTTCGCGACGGGGGTTTATTTCTATACGGTCCACGGCCTTAGCTCGGGAAGCCTGTTGGCCAAGGGTAAATTCCTGGTGGTCCGATGAGAAGATTTGAACATCCATGGGTCTATCTGCTCCTCTTGGCGGTGAACGCCGCGCAAGGCCAAACCCTTCCGCCGGCTTCCAACGCCCTGCAATCCATGAACGCGCCTTCGGGCGCGAAGGCGTCAGCCCTGGGCGGGGCCTTCTCCTCCATCGCTGACGACGCG
>CAZLND010000173.1:0-5984 GCA_964560635.1 uncultured bacterium
TGAGCGACGGCCTTGGCTTTGTCGGTGAAATGACCGGTGGATTCGACCACATATTCGACGCCAACGCTTCCCCACGGGATCTGGGCAGGGTCACGCTGGGCGAAAACCTTGATCTCCTTGCCATTGACGATGACCGAGTTCTCACCGGCTTTGACGTCGGCGTGCAAATTCCCAAGCACGGAGTCATATTTCAGGAGATGGGCGAGGGTCTTGGCATCGGTGAGGTCATTCACCGCGACGATATCGATGTTCTTGTTCCCCATCGCGGCCCTATAAACATTGCGCCCGATGCGGCCAAAACCGTTGATTCCGACCTTGATAGCCATAAAACCCTCCAAGGATTTGAATTAGGAAGCGGTAAGCTAACACAGCGGTTTTCAAGGGTCAAGGTGCAAAAAGCCCTTAAATCAGCGATAACCTAGTTCGAAGAATAAGATTTGCCGTCAGCTTTGGTGAGGGGTCCTTCCGAAAACCACCGCGCCAACCCATTGGGCTCCGGCTTTCTTGAGGACCTTCGCGCATTCCTCCAAAGTGGCTCCGGTCGTGTAAACATCATCCACGAGGACGATCCGCGAGGGGAATTCGACTCCGGGAGCGGCCGCATAGGCCCCTTGAGGATTTTGGAGCCGCTTGGTCTTCGGGAGGGACATCTGGGGGGGCGTTGGCCGGGTTTTATTTATCAAAAACTTGGTTTCGATGCCGACAACCCGAGTTAGATCGAGCGAAACCAAGGAAGACGGATTATATCCCCGCTCCCTTTCCTTTTCCGGGCTCAAGGGTACGGGGACCAAGGCTTCTACGCCTTCCCAAAAAGAGGTCGGAAGCGCCTTGTTCAAACGGTCAACGATCTCGGACCGTAATCCTTCCATCCCCTCGAATTTGAAAGCGTGGTGAAGGATACGAAGGGGGCCTTCGTAGTCTCCCCAAGCCCGCACTTTGTCCAAAAAGTAGGATGAGTCCCCGCAATCGGAGCACCGAAAGGATGAGGCGTCCTCAAATCCGCGCATCGGCAGGGAAACCCCGCAATGGGCACAGACCGGCTCTTGGTAAGGTTGGACCGAATCCAGGCAAGAACGGCAAAGGATATTGGAGTGCCCTTGTTGAAAGGTTGAACCGCAATAGCGGCAAATAGTTGGGAAAAAAAGCCCTGAGAGGGCCCGGTGGAACCAGGCGAATGGAAGTTTTCTCATGGTGTGGGATTTTAGTGGAACTAGCGGAGAATGACCACTTTTCCGCTTCGGGTCTCCCCTTGAAGACCATTATCCACCCGAACAACATAGATGTATAAACCGCTTGCGACCGGTGCCCCATTCTTGTTTTGAGCGGACCAAACCAGATCATTCGGCCCCGTGACGCCTTCCATTTGGGTCTCGTAAACCTGGTCACCCATCAGGGTATAAAGGGCCAAAGTGACCTTCCCAGCGCTCTTTAAACCCATCTGGAAATGGACGAGCTGGCCCCCCCGACAAATGTTGGGAGCCGCCATCAAGGATTGAATGAGTCCACTGGAAGAGTCGGGACTTAGCATATCGGTCGTAGTAGGCGGGATGGTTGGTGTACTTGAACGACCCTCAATGGATGCCTGGACTTTTCGCGCCATGCCCATCTCGGAGGATAAACCACCCTGTTGCAAGGGAGGCGAGGAAGGGGAATACCAAACGTCGTTCAAAGCAACAATAGGGGAATTGGGAATCGACTTTTTAACGTAATGACCCCCTAAAACCCACATCTTTCCCAAATACGAGACACAGCCATGGGAATCCCGAGGGTTGAAGGGGGCGGACCCGGTTGCTTGGATCCATGTGATCCCATTCGAGGAATACCAAACATCATCCTGGTCCGGCGAACTCGAAGGTAGACCTTGGGACAATCCGCCAACGACCCAAATATGTCCATTGGCTTGAACGGAAGCTTGCAGCTGGCGCGTCGAGAAGGGCGCGTTCGCGGTCAAGAGGTTCCAATTCACACCATTGGTAGTGGACCAAACATCGTTCAGCAAATTATTGTTGCTCCCCTGCTGCCCACCGATGAGAAAAAGGGTCCCATTGGCCACAACGCAACTGTGACCCGCTCGGGTGCCGAAGGGGGCGGACAATTGAACGTTCGTCCAGGTGATCCCGTCGGACGAATTCCAAACATCGCCGAAGAAGTTCCCCGACTGGTTTTTTCCGCCGATCAGCCACATTTTATCGCCTGTCCCATCATTGAATACCACGACCGTTTGGTAAGAGCGGGCAGGGAAAGCGGCATGAGCCGTAACTTGGATCCAATTGATACCATCGACGGAGGACCAAACATCATTGTTCGAAGAACCGGCGATCACCCAAAGTTTGCCGTTATAAGAGATTGCGCTCAAGTAAGAACGGGCCCCAAATGGCGCGTTCGAAATGAGACTTGTCCACAGGGCTCCATTCAACGACGACCAAACATCGGAATAAGTGTTGGAATTGTTGGTCCCACCTATGACGAATAATTGGTTGTTGAAAACAACGCTCGCATGACCCCACCGGCCCGCAAAGGACGCTAGGCTGGTCGCCTGGGTCCAAGCCACCCCAAAATTAGGGTCGAATGTCGGGGTAAAAGTCGCGGTGCTTGTCGAAGTTTGGGTCGAGGTATAGGTGCTTGTCATGGTGGCGGTCGAAGTGGCTGTGAAAGTAAAGGAAGCCGTAGACGTCAAGGTTGAAGTCGAGGTCGGGGTCGCGGTGAACGTCGAAGTGAATGTGGACGTGGGGGTTGCGGTGGAGGTTGCGGTCGATGTCGAGGTGAAAGTTTGAGTGGGAGTCGGCGTGGACGTAGCCGTAAAGCTATAGGTAGCCGTAGAGGTGGCCGTGTTGGTGGCTGTCCAAGTAAAGCTCGGCGTTATGGTCGGGGGCACAAAAATACTGCAAGTTGACCCGCAAGGTATGAATTTTTCAACACGGTACCCTGTCGAATCCACGGCAAAGAGGTCACCGCATGAATCAAAAGCGACACCCGAGACATTGAGGAACTGACCGGGCCCGCTCCCAAAGCCTCCCCATTGATAAAGGCTATTCCCATTCGGGCCGAATGCCCGGACGGAAACCCCACTTTGACCGGCCACATAAAGATTGCCATTTGGGCCAAAGGCAAGACCGTTGGGGTCCACCCCTGAGGAATTACCGATCGGGCCGAGATAATTCCCGTTCGGATCGAATTTTTCCACACTATTCCCTCCTTGATCGGCGGCATAAACATTACCGGCCGCGTCCAAGGCGATATCCGACAAGGTGCAAAAGATACCCTGGTTGTAACTTCCAGGAGGAAGATTACAGAGGCCCGTCCCACCCCATTGCTTCACGAAAGTGGCCGCGTTCCCGATAACCTTGAATTTTTGGATCAAATGGTTACCCGCATCCGCCACGTAAAGGTTACCGTTACTATCCAACGCGCATCCACGGGGCGCGTTAAAGGTCCCGTTCCCGCCGCCCGGTCCGCCGATCATAAAGAGACTGTTCCCGCTCGAATCCACCACTTGAATACGATTGTTCCCCAATTCGGTGACGAAGAATTTCCCTGTTCCATCGGCGGTTATCCTCCAAGGCGCGTAGAACTGTCCATGAGTTGAATTCTGGAAACCATTACCCCATGTCGCCACCCAACCGCCATTGACGTCGAACTTTTGGATACGGTTGTTCAGATAATCGGTCACATAAACATAGGGGCCGCTGACGGCGATGCCCATGGGAAGGTTGAATTGTCCATTCCCTTGCCCGGTCCCACCCCATTGGGTCGTAAAGGTGTAACAAAGAGTTGGAGTAAAGGTCGCCGTGCTCGTTGGTGTAAAGGTTGAGCTATTGGTAGAAGTATTGGTGGCTGTAGGGGTAAAACTGAAGGTGTTAGTTGAAGTGTTCGTAAAACTATTGGTCGAGGTAAAAGTCGCCGTGTCGGTGGGGGTCGAAGACCAGGTATCAGTGGAAGTTGCCGTGGGAGTGTTAGTCGGGAGGTCGGTAAAACTGTTGGTTGACGTGAAGGTCGCCGTGTCGGTGGGGGTCGAAGACCAGATATCGGTGGAAGTTGCCGTGGGAGTGTTCGTCGGGAGATCGGTAAAGCTGTTAGTCGACGTGAAGGTCGCCGTGTCGGTCGGGGTCGAAGACCAGGTATCGGTGAATGTGGCCGTTGGGGTGTTCGTCCAGATATCGGTAAAGCTATTGGTCGGGGTGTTGGTGAATACCGAGGTGAAGGTTGGCGTCGAAGTCAAGTTTGGATCACCCACAAGAACAGAAGAGCTTTGTCCGGTCACCGCTGACACCGCTATATCAGTGACGGAAATAGTTTGAATTCCGGGCGTATTAAGCGTGACCTTGAATAGCGCTATTCCATTGTCAGTGGAGGAAAAAGTGTAATCGGATGGCAGTAAAGCCGATGGGTCCGTGGAAATGAAGTGGACGGTTCCATTGAAAGCCGGATGAACGATGCCCCCAGTTCCCAAGGCCGAAACGGTCACTACTAAAGTCCCGCCGACCGGACTGATCAGAGAGTTAGGGATCACGGAGAAGGAAAAGGTCCCATGGTCCTCGTGACCAGAAGGATTGGGTGTCGTGGTCGCCGTCGGCTGGGCCTGCGCCAACCCAAAGGTCGCCAAAAGAAAAAGACAGAGCCACACAAGTTGTCGTTTTTTTCGGATCATCTAAACACCTTTTGGACCTTTTGAGATAGGTCCTTTTCGTGACAAAAGAAACACGAAAAGTGAAATCGTTTTCAATCGTTTACCAAAAACTTCAAAACCTTACCAATCCTCTCAAAGAACTGTGTTAGTTCCGTAACTAAATGAAGAAGGATTGGTTAAAGATTGGAAGTGTAGAAAAACAGGTTTTGGAGGAGAGGCAAAGCGTCAACTTCGTCGAAATCAATATAGCACAATTGAGAAAGCGCTTTAACCAGAAATTCAAAACACTAATGAATAGGGCCAAATTCCACAATTATTTGATCACCGCCACTTTGTCGATCTCCTGGTGCCCGTTCATCTCCACGGTGATCAAGTAAACACCCGAAGCCACCAACGCGCCGTTTCGATTCTTCGCGTCCCAAAAAAGCCGAGGATCATTGGATTGGTTCCAGATCCCAATATTGTAGTTGTCGTTCACGACCTCTTTGATGAATGTCCCATTCAGGCTGTAAACCTTCACATTCACCTTCCCCGCAGTGGATACGGCCAATCGGATATGGACGACCTGCTCATTGGGCGCCCCATTGGGTCGAATGGCATTCCGGTCCAAAGCGGCCCCCGTATTCACGGGATAGGCGGTCGCGGGAGCGTAAGAGGTCAAATGGACCAAATTCTCCGTCACCGCCTGCGAAAGGGATGTCACCGGCAAGTCCGGTGGCAGGTCAAAAGCCTGGACCAGATAGGTATAGGGCGTACCGTTGATAAGAGTGACACTGGAATCAAAGTAACTGACCGGGCTTGAAGGTGTGTCGTTCACAAAAGTAACCGGAATAATGGCCGGCGGGAACGCGCTCAGGTCATAGACCCCTCCCCCGTTCGACGAGCGATAAATGACGTACCCCCCAAGCGGATACATTTTTGTGGGATCAAAATCGGGGTCTTGATCAGCTCCCTTCCAAGAAAGCGTGTTCCCATTCAAGGTCTGACTTACCGGGCTATTTTGGGAAATCGTGACCACTCCATTCGAAACGACCGGAGGAATGGCCGGTAAGCCGACCGCGATGGCCGATAGTCCGTTGGAAGTCACCCCCTGCGCGTCCACGGTGAACACCTGATAAGTGTAATAGGTTTTGTCCACCAAACCGGTATCGATGAAATTAGTCCCTTGGAAACCGGACTTGATGGTTTGGAACGCCGTTGACGGGGCGCTTCCCAGCTTACGTTGGATGATATAGGTAACGTTGGCTGATCCTTGATAGGCCCACCGTAACTGAACCGTTCCGTCACCCGATACCGCGATCAGGTTCGATACATTCTGGGGAGCGACCACCTGAGTGACAGCGTTAGAGAAAGGCCC
>CAZLND010000174.1:0-5960 GCA_964560635.1 uncultured bacterium
GCGGTCTTGAAAGCCAAAGAAAGCGAATCGGGCGCGACAGTGCACTTTGTGACCGAAGGCGTGGACGCGGGGCCTATCATCCTGCAGGGTAGCGTTAAGGTCCTCTCCAACGACACCCCCGAAACCCTCGCGGAGCGCATCTTGAAGATTGAACACCGCATTTACCCCGAAGCGGTCCAGTTGTTTTGTCAGGGAAAGATCAACGTTTCAGAAGGCCGGGTCAAAATATCTCATTAAGGAGAAGTCATGGCTGAAGACAAGGTGAAGATCAAACGGGCTTTGTTGAGCGTCTCGGACAAAACTGGACTTATTGATTTTGCCAAGGAATTGGCGGCCCACGGGGTTGAACTCATCTCGACCGGCGGCACTTCCAAGGCCATCAAGGACGCTGGTTTGGCCGTGAAGGATATCTCCGAAGTGACCGGCTTTCCTGAAATGCTGGATGGCCGGGTGAAGACACTGCACCCGGTGGTTCATGGCGGCCTTTTGTCCCTGCGGGACAACAAGGAGCACATGGAAACCATCGCTAAGCACAACATCAAGCCCATCGACCTGGTCTGCGTGAACCTTTATCCCTTTGAAGCCACCATCGCCAAGCCCAACGTGGAATTGCACGAAGCTATCGAAAATATCGACATCGGCGGGCCTTCCATGATCCGTTCGGCTTCCAAGAACTACCGGAGTGTCGCGGTAGTGACCTCCCCGGCGCGTTATGCGGACGTTATTAAAGAGATGAAGGAAAATGACGGCGCTACTACTTTCAAATTGCGCCAGGAATTGGCCATCGAGGCCTTTGGTAACACTGCCCGTTACGATGGGACCATCCATGAGTACCTGCACAAGCGGCTTTCGGAAAAGAAATGGCCGGACGTTTTCGCCGTTTCTGGCCTCAAGGTGCAGGAGATGCGCTATGGAGAGAATACCCACCAACCCGCTGCCTTTTACAAGGACAAGAACAACAACCTGGCCACTATCGCCAATGGCAAGCAATTGCAGGGCAAAGAGCTTTCCTACAACAACATCATGGACGCCGACGCGGCCCTGATGATCGTGAAGGAATTCGACGAGCCCGCTGTGACCATCATCAAGCACACCAATCCTTGTGGGACGGCCATAGGCAAGGACGTTCAAGAGGCCTTCGTGAAGGCTTTTGACGCCGACCCCCTTTCGGCTTTTGGCGGCATCGTGGCGGTCAACCGGCACGTGGATGAAAAAACCACCCAAGTCATCTTGGAAAAACTCAGCTTTTTCGAGATCATCCTGGCGCCTTCATTTGATCAAGGTTCGTTAAAGGCGTTCGAGGCTCGGAAAAATTTAAGGGTCATGACGGTGGAAGGTTTGGGCAAAACGAAGGAAATGACGCCCGGATATCATCTCCGCCGCGTGGAAGGTGGGTTCTTGGTCCAAGAGTTCGACCAGGCTCCGGAGGACAAGTCCTTATATAAAGTAGTTACGGATAAACAGCCCGATCCGAAGCTGGCGAAGGACATGGAGTTCGGTTGGAAATTGGTGAAACACGTAAAATCCAATGCCATTGTTTTGGTAAAAGATGGTGTATCTATCGGAGTGGGTGCTGGCCAGATGAACCGCGTGGGTTCGCTGGAGATCGCCATCAAGCAAGCGGGCGATAAAGCCAAGGGAAGCGTTATGGCCTCGGACGCCCTTTTACCCTTCAGGGATAGTGTGGACGCCTGCGCCAAAGCGGGTGTCGCGGCCATCATCCAAACCGGCGGGAGCGTGCGGGACAAAGAAGTTATCGAAGCCGCGAACCAGCATGGAATACCCATGATCGTTACCAGCTACCGGCATTTCAAACATTAACGGCTTGAACCACCAAGGGCACCAAGTTCACCAAGAAAAGCGAAAAATAAAATCGGATAATTTTAATCCTTCTTGGTGCTCTTGGTGTACTTGGTGGTGAAAATATTTTGGAGGTTTTAATTGGATATTCTTGTTGTTGGGTCGGGAGGTCGGGAGCACGCCATTTGTTGGGCGTTGTCCAAGTCCAAACGCAAACCCAAGATCTTCTGCGCTCCGGGTAATGCCGGCATTGCCGAAGTGGCCGAGTGCGTGGATATCATGTCCGACGATGTTCCGGCCCTGCTCAAATGGGCCGAATTGCACGATCCGAACCTGATCATCATCGGTCCTGAAGTGCCCTTGGCCTTGGGTTTGGCCGATGAGCTGATCAAGAGCGACTTCCAGGTGTTTGGCCCTACCAAGGCGGGTGCCCAGGTGGAAGCCAGCAAGGCCTTCACGAAGAAATTATTGTTCGATAACCATATCCCAACCGCCAAAGCCGAAACCTTCACTGACTACAAAAAAGCCAAAGCCTACCTCAAGGCCCAAGGGGCCCCCATTGTCATCAAGGCCGACGGTTTGGCGGCGGGGAAGGGTGTCACGGTTTGTGAGACTATCGAGCAAGCTGACGCGGCCTTAGAAGAGGCTATGAAGAAGAAGGTTTTCGGTGATGCCGGAACGACCGTTGTCATCGAAGTGTTCCTGCAAGGTGAGGAAGCTTATATATTGGCATTTGTGGACGGGGAGACCATCATTCCCATGGTCAGCGCTCAGGACCATAAGAGAGTTTTCGACGGGGACCAGGGGCCGAATACGGGCGGCATGGGAGCCTATTCCCCGGCGCCGATAGTGACAGAAAAATTGAATACCGAAATATTGGAAAAGATCCTCAAGCCCACCGTGACGGCTCTTCAAAAGATGGGCATCGTTTATAAGGGCGTCCTTTACGCGGGGCTCATGATCACCAAGGATGGTCCCAAGGTAATCGAGTACAACTGCCGTTTCGGCGACCCGGAAACCCAAGTGATCTTGCCCCGATTGAAGACCGATTTCGTGAATGTCTGTATGGCCGTAGCCCAAGGCAAACTCTCCCATCTCAAGATCGAGTGGGACGAACAGCCCGCGGCCTGCGTCATCATGGCCTCACAGGGTTATCCCGGATCCTATCCAAAGGGAAAAATCATCACAGGACTGGAAAAAGCCTCCCAAAATGCCAATACTTACGTCTTTCATTCGGGCACCGGCAACGAAGGTGGAAAGATCGTGACTTCCGGCGGCCGAGTGCTTTGCGTGACAGGTGTGGGCAAAGGCATCAAACAAGCCGTTGAAACAGCCTATGTGGCTGTGCGACAGATCCAATTCGAGGGAGCCCAATACCGTAAGGACATTGCTTGGCGTGCTTTAAAGACATAACCAAAATCCAACACAAAGACACAAAGCCTCAAAGGTAGGCTTTTTGGTCTGAAATTCTTAACTTATCCCTGTAACTTCGTACTTAGTGTCTTAGTGGCTTCGTGTTGGAAGTGGTTTATTTTTAGTTTTGTGCTGAAAAATACACGTTTCTCTGAGAAAATTATATAAGGGCGTATGAAGAACCATTCGCCGGAACTACAGGAACCAAAAATGAGTGAAAAAACCGATAACAAATCGCTTCCATACACCCCAGCTAATCTGCTGGAGGTTGGCCGCATCATTCGGGAGGGCGGGATAGCCGTTTTCCCAACCGATACGGTCTATGACATCGGCTGTTCGGTGAAAAAGCCCGAAGCCTTGAAACGCATTTTCAAGATCAAGGAAAGGCCCCTGAACCAATCCCTTTCCATCCTTATTTCCCGTCCCGAAGTGGCTTTGGAGATCGCCGACTTCAAGGACAAGGACCTGGACATCCTCAAGAAGATCTGGCCTGGGCCCTGGACCCTTATTACCCGCGCCAAGGTCCATTTGGCCCAAGGTGGTGTCGGGCCGGATGGCACAGTGGCCTTGCGTTGCCCGGATCACGGGATAGCGCTCGAGCTTTTACGCGCGGCGGGGGATACCCTGGCCGTTTCCAGCGCCAATTTCTCCGGCGGCAAGAGTCCGGTCAAGTTCAACGAGGTCGACCCCGAGATCATCGAGAAGGTGGACGCGGCCATTGACGCCGGTGTTTGTCCGCTGGGAGGGGAAACGGCCATCGCCCGTATCGAGAAAAAACGCCATTCCATCATCCGCACCGGTTGTGTTTCCAAGGACGAGATCGCTCGGGTGGAGGCCCTTTTATCCCAGCTGACCCAGGATTGAACCCAGCTTTCGGGGAGAACAGGGTTGCCTAAAAAAGTCCTATTCGTCTGCACTGGAAATACTTGCCGTAGCCCCATGGCCGAGGGGTTGTTGAAGAAGCTGGCCGAAGAGAACCAACTGCCCTTGGAAGTCCAGTCAGCCGGTTTGGCGGCCTTCGCCGGGGTTCCCGTAACGCCCGAAGCCGTGGAAGCGGCCAAAGAAAAGGGCGTCGACCTTTCTGCCCATCAAAGCCAACCTCTTGGAAAGACCCTTGTCATGGAAAGCGATATGATCGTGACCATGACGGCCAAGCACAAAGAAATGATCGTTAAGAAGATGCCGCCTTTGGAGCCGAAGGTGAGCCTTTTGTCTGAATTGGCGGGGGAGGGATCGGTCGACGTAGAGGATCCGGTGGGGCATCCCTTGGATGTTTACCGCCAGGTGGCGGGACAGATCGAAGGGTACTTGAAAAAGTCCCTGGATAAATTCAAAAATTGAACTTGAGGAAAAAATGAAAATAGCCATCGGTGCCGACCATGCGGGTTTTGATCTCAAACAAGCCTTGGTCAAACAATTACAGGGAAAGGGTCACCAAGTCGAGGATGTGGGGGCCTTTAACAGCGAGGCCAGCGACTATCCCGTCTTCGCCGAAAAGGTAGCCCAATCCGTATCCACCCATAAGGCGGATCGCGGGATCTTGGTTTGTGGTAACGGTATCGGGATGGCTATCGCGGCCAATAAGGTACCGGGTGTTCGGGCGGCCCTGGTCTTCACCGAGAAGATGGCCAAAGACACCCGGGAACATAATGATTCGAACGTTCTTTCCTTAGCGGGCCGGGACCTGCCCCTCGACCTGAACCTGAAATTAGCGGATATTTGGTTGGCGACGCCTTTCAGTAACGTCGACCGCCATGCCCGTCGAGTAGAAGAGATCACAAAGATCGAAGAGGAATATTCCAAGTCATGAGGCCGTTCATGAGGATGTTGGGCCGTAGTTCCATCGCTTTCTTACTGCTCGTTCTTTTGGACGGCTGTTCCTTGTCCCCGGACCAAAAGGTGGGGAGGGAAGTGGCCTTGAAACAGGCCATGGAATCTTTCATCAGCACGGTCGTCCAGGCGGACTGGAACGGCGTTTATAAGATGTCGGATGGCAGTTTCGATAGCGCCAATAACCTTAAATCCAACCTGACCAAGACCTGGGTTCCCGACGCTACCCTCAACGGTGGGGAGATTACTTCACTGGCCTGGATCAACGACAGCACCTCCAAGGTGAAGCTCAATTGGAGTTTCCAGGCCGGAAGCGTGCAGAGTTTCTCCAGCGAAACCTATGTGTGGGTCTGGGACGGGGATGCTTGGAAATACAAGGGTCGGACAATTCGGTAGGTTGTGGTGTCATTCGGAGGCGATTTTTGCCGAAGAATCTATGTTCTGAAAACAGAGATCCTTCACTTCGTTCAGGATGACAACATGAGGACAATAAAAAAGCCGCTTCCCGTTGGGGAAAGCGGCTTTTTTTATTTTGAAAGTTTATCAGCTAGCGGCGGCTACCGGGGCCGGTTTGCGGATCGCCTGGCGCTTTTGGACCTTGCCGGTCCGTAAGCAGCGGGTGCAAACCAACAAACGCACGGGGCGGCCATCCACGATGGCGCGGATAGGCTGGAGGTTGGCCATCTGGCGGCGCTTGTGGACGCCGGTGATGTTCAAACCGATACCGCCTTCTTTTTTCGGCTTACCGCGGCGGGTAATTTTACGGGCCTTGATGGGGCCTTTGGTACAGACATCGCAAACTTGAGCCATGGAAAGTCTCCTCTTCCTTGAAAAATGGAAGCGCATTATAAACAGTGAATTCCAAAATAAACAAGTATTTTCGGCCCTTAAACCCCTAAAATTGGCAAGTTAAGCAC
>CAZLND010000175.1:0-5907 GCA_964560635.1 uncultured bacterium
AGAAAAGTAAACCACCGTCTTTCCCAACTGCCCCCAGGGCACGGCCCGCCCGGCGCGTCCCAGGAAGGGAAGGATAAGGACCAACAGGGCCCAAAACAGGGACTGACCCAGCACCGCCAGGTTGATGAGATAGCCGATCTCCTCGCGGGGGATCTGGGAGAGGTTCTTGAAGATGTCCTGGAGCCGGGAAAGGCGGAGCACGGAATAAAAGAAAGGCCTGTCGCGCGTGGAGGGCCGCAGGTTGAAGAAATGGGAATCGCGGAAGGTCTGCCCCCTCTCGGAAAGCAGCTGCAGGCTGTCGTCCCGCAGGGCGTCCCCGGCATCGGGGGCCGCCGCCGGTTGCTCATCGCCCGCGGACCAAACCGTCGGGGGCAGGTCGTTGTAAACCTCGCCGGACCAGGGCGTCAGCCGGGGCAGGAAGGAAACGTCGAAGGAGCGGTCGACGCAAAAGAGCTTGAGAGCGCCCATTTCCCGGTCAGTCCAAGGGTCCTTGGAGATAAGAAGCCGGGCGTTCCAAGCCGAACGGTAAAGCATCATGTGGTTCTCCGGGTCCTTTACACCCAAAGCCAGTAGGGCTTCCCGGGCGGTCTCTTGCAGTTTGAGGGCGTAGACCGTGAATTCCCTGATATTGACCGGGAGTGAAACCACGCCCCCTGGGTTCAAGGCCTTCCAATAATCCTCCAAGGCCTCGCGGGTCAAAGCGTACTTGTTGGCGTCGGCCTGATCCAAGTATTCGCTCGAGAGGTCGATGATGTCGAAGCCCCGCTTGTCGCCGGCCAAATAGGGGCCGGGGGACTGCCGCAAGAGCGTCACACGGGGGTCTTGGAACCAGCGTTTCTCGTTGGCCCACAGGGGGCCCTGGATCAAGTCCAGGATATTGGGGTCGCTTTCCAAGGCCACCAGCTCGGCGGCATGATATTCCAAGGCTTCCCCGACACGGAACCCACCCCGGGTGCCGATGAGCAAGGCCCGGGCCTTGGGGTTGAGGAGGTAGGGGAAGATATCCAGACTGCCCTTGGCGTAAGAAAGGTCGTTCTTGGCTCCTGTAGGAAAGGAACTGATACGGTTACCGTCCAGGTAAAGGCCTAGGGCCTTGGGCGGCCCCTGGATCTTGAGCAGGATGTAATTATTGGAAAGGTCGATGTCCAAGCGCTCGGTGAAATTATCCAGGACCATGTAATAGCCGTAGGGGGAATGGATCCTTTGCCGGATATGGGCGTCGCCCACGTTCAAGGCGGGGGTGATCATCTTGTATTGGCAGAAATGGGGCTTGATGAAATAAGCGGCGGCGCCCTCGCTCAAAAGAAAGACGGTGAGAATGAGGGAAGTCCATGTCCACCAATGAGCCTCGAACCGGGCTCGGTATTGGGCCAGCTTCGCGGCCAGGGCCCAGAGGGGGATGAGGGTCAGCAGCAGATAAAAGGGGTGCAGGTAGAACATGGCCGCCAGCATGACCAGCGCCCCGGCACCCGCGCCCACCAGGTCCGCGCCATAGACGGCGCCGATCTTCTCGTTGGTCAAGGCTAGGAAGCTCAGGCTTATATAGAGACCCGACAGGAAAAAGATGGGGAAGAGCGCGGCGTAATAGAGGGCAATGTTCTGGAATTGCTCCATCAAGAGGTTGGGGTCCTGCAATTCCAGCGGGTTGAAGGGGTTCTGGGTGACCTGGTAAAAGCCCAGGCAAGCGAGGGGCGGCAGGACGAGCGGGATAAAGAAGAAGAAGCGGTGGGCGTGCTTGAAGAAAAAGTTCCGGAAGAGGCTCAGGACCACCCCGCTGGCCGAATAGCCCACCATGGCGATGGAAATGACCCAATAGCCGTATTCGGACCAGCTGGCGATCCCGAAATATCGGGTGAGCATGATCTCGAAGCCAATGCTGGCGGCGGAGACCGCGAAGAGGGCCGCCAATAGATAAAGGTTGGGGCGGGAAAGTAGGTAACGCGTCACCAGATTGGGGCTCATTTCGAATTCCCTGTAAAGCCAAAGTCTTTTTTACCACTAAGGCACCAAGGGCACCAAGTAAGGCAAGGAAAAGGTTTGGATCTGTTTTGTCTTTTTAAAATCATTTGGATTTCACGTTGTTCTTCGTGTCTTGGTGACGGTCCCCTTTGTCCTTTAAAGGGGTTGGTTCAAGTCGCCTTTTTTGGGGTTGCGGTAGTCCGGCGGGATAAAAAGCCGCGTGGCGCAGGAAATCCCTCATGGTCGCGTTGAAATGGTCGGCCTCGTCAAAGAACAAAGCGTGACCTGAGTCGGTGAAGAATTCCACGGTGGCTTGTGGGTCTATTTGTTTCAGATAGGCCGCTTGGGGGCCGTATTTGGGGGTGACCGCGTAAAGCAGGGGTACCTGGCTCATGACCTTTTCACTGGGCTGATAGGCCTCTCCCGGAAAAGCGTTGTTCATCAAGGCCAGGGCGATATCGGTGGGGGTGCGGGAGGCGGAGTCGGAAAGCTTGGTGATGAAAGCCGCCGGAGGATGTTTCTTGAAGAGGCCCCAGATGAAGCCGCGAGTTGCATTGCGACGGTCTTTTTGGAATTGTTCCAGGAAACGCACCCGGGGTGCGGTGCTGGTGGGGCTGGAGGCGGCGCCCAGCGCCGAATCCACCAAAGCGGCGGCGTAAAGACGGTCGGTGCCGAATTGGCTCATATAGGCCAGCACCTGGAAGCCGCCGTGGGACCAGCCGACCAAGACGACGGTCGTGAGTTGGAGATGGTCAAGCAGTTCCTGGATGTCCTTGGCTTGACGGATGGGGTCGTTGCCCTGGGGCGTGATGTCGGAGCCGCCCTGTGAGCGGGGGTCGAGAGCGATGATATGGAAATCCTGTGAGAGACCCTCCAACTGAAGTTTCCATATGTCGGCGGGGATCAACCAGCCGGGGATGAGGAGTAAGGTCAGTCCTTGGCCGACCTCCAAGTAGTGGAGCTTCACATGGTCGCTGGTCATGAAATAACCTTCCTGGACCGGGCCTGGGACGAGGAGCACTGGGGTGGCCGCCTGGAAGGCGAGGACGGGCGTGGGGGTTTTCTCTGGGCCGGGTCCGGCGAATTTTTGTTTGATGGCGTCCCAGGTCTTGGAAAAAGTGCCCGGTTGGGAAGTCGGTTCTGGAACGGGGGACGGAACATTCCCGGAGCGTCCTTTGGTTTGAGGTTTCGGGGGAGGGGTTTCCAGGACGGGCAGGGATTCGATCACGGTGGCGGAAGGGATCGGATCGGTCTCCTCCAGGATGGGTGTCGGTAAATTGGGTATGGGAGTTTCCTCCGCCCAAAGGGGAGGGGCCGTTAGCCCCAGGAGCATGAGGGCTCCACAGGGGATGGTCTTCAGGCAATGGTTGGAAGGCATGGACGTCCCTGTTCGGCCGAAATGATAGGCGCGACGAGGTACTGGAAAAATTTTAACCGTTTGCCGCTCAAACGCATAGCGGCATCGGTGGGTGGGAAGGGGCTGGAATTAAAGAGGATTTGAAAATGAAAACCAATAAAAAAGGGCCATCCCACTCCTCGGGACGGCCCTTTTTTCGAACTTAAAACTTAAGGGTTCATGCAGCCTTCGGCTTGCGAAACAACGGAACGCAGGGGCTGAAGCGTCGGTCTTCCAGTATTCTTGTCCCTTGCCACTTCATAACGGGGAACATTGCTGTCCACCGTTTGGGACCAGGCGTCGATACCGCCGTTCATGGACTTCACGTTCGTGAAACCATGGCCGGTGAAATAAGCCGCGGCGTCCATGCTTCTTTGCCCGGTATGGCAGTAGAACACCATCGGCGTGTCCTTGGGCCAACCCATGATCTGTTGGTGTAGTTCCTCGGTGATATTGAGGGCGCCCTCGATCTTGGCCATTTGCCATTCGGCGGGGGTGCGTACATCGATCAAGCGGGGTTGGTTGCCGCTCTTCATGGCATGGGACACTTCTTGAGGAGTGGCCTGGATGCGTTTGTCGGTCTGGTCGGCTTCTTCCAGGAAGGTCAGGACTTCGTTGATGTCGGTGATGTTGTGCTTGCCGGCAACGACGCCCAGGATGTCATTGGGTTCATAGCCGCAGCTGTGGCACCCGCCGATGTGGTATTTGCGGAAGAGAGCGCGCTGGGCGCTGGGATAGGTATCCAAAACTTCCTGCATGGTGCTGTCTTTTGTGATCTTCGTGGCTGGCATTCATTGCTCCTTGAGGCTAATTATCATTATCAAACCTAACTTAACTGTACGCTCTTTGTCGGGCTATAGCAACCACCCAGCAGGGGTCTAGATCGCTCCCCCGTAGAAGGGCCCAAAATGATGTGCCAGCATCAAGGCCATGAGCAAGGCGCCCGCCGCGGCCACTAAGACTGGCAGGGTCTGACGCAGCTCGAATTTTCCGACCCGGGCCAAGAGCAGGTAAGCGATGACAAAGTTGAGAGAACCCCAAAGCACGTTCACGGTGGCAGAGGACAAACCTTCTCCCGGCGGATGGGCGAAGGGGCTTTGAAAGGGGTGGCCCGTGATGCCGCTGATGAAGTGGGGAATGGCATTGGCGAGGAAGGCCCCGCCCCAAAAGTATGAAACATAGTGGTACCAGCGCATGATGTTCTCCTTGTTTTATGGGTCTTTTTCCACGGTCATCCTAATGCAGACCAAGGCTCTTTAAAAGGGGGGATCGACCCACACTCTCTATGACCGCTGACATAACCCTATAAGTCCCCTAAGCCTAAAATATGATCAAAGACATATCGATCCTATTTCGTTCGAATGCATCTTGGAGGTTCTCGTGAATCGGTTTTTCGGGCGCGGATCCCGCGTATGGATCAGGTTCGTCGCTTTGACCCTTCTTCTTCTGGCGGGGTTGATCGGTACCCACGCTTGTGATAACAAAAAACCACCCACCTATCCGCAAACGATCATAGTGGGGGCTGGCCCCGTCGTTACGGTCACCGGCAGCGCCACCCCCAACAGCACCCCTAACACCAGCCCCACACCCATCCCCACGGTCCAAACATTCGCGCCCGAGGGTTTCGAGGGCGGCTCGCTCCCGGCGGGATGGTCCTCGGGGAGCGTGGGCGCGACAGCCACTTCTCTTTCGTTGAGCGGCGCGCAGTTCCATACGGGGATCCATTCGGCTTTGACGACGTTCATCTTTTCCGGCTCCGCTCAATCGGGTCAAGCCGCCCTTCATTTCAACCCAGCCGCTAACTTCACCGGCAAAACCCTGTCCCTTTGGTACTTCATTGATCAGCTTCCGGCCGGTTCCGGGAACAACCTCCAGATCTTTGTGGATACCCTTCCGGGGAACAGCGGCCAATTCATGTCCTTGGTGGTCGGCGCTTGGACCGAGGCGACTTTCACGCTCGTTACTGGCTCGGGTGATTTCGATCCGACGGCGGTGTCCGCGGTCGGGCTCTCCCTCTCCACCAGTGATACGGCCATTGGCCCCTTCAACACGGTCAACTTCTACATCGACGACGTCGCCATCCAATAACGCCGTTTTCAATGACCCGGTTAAATAAGGGTTTGTCCTCGCTTGTGCATATTCCCGATATTCAAATAATTGCGAATTAACACTAGCAAATGAGGGAGAAAGGGGTATCCTATTTGAGAACGTTCTCACTTCTAACGCCAACCTAATCCGCTGGGAGCGAATACAATTCATATGATCTGCCGATCCTATCGTTTGAGCTCGAAACGTTTTTTGCGTCTTTATGAAACCGCTTTTATGATCTTTTGTTTTTCCTGGCTATTCCCGATGAGCGTCCGGGCTTCCGTCACGAAATCCGTGGACGCGACCAGCGCGACACTGAACCAGGTGCTCCACTACACCATCGTCTTCACCAACGACACCCCCACGCCGACTTGCACTCCCGAATCTTTCGATCAGCCGGGTGATAACCCGGGAGTGGATCCACCCCTTGGTTGGACAGAACCCATCAGTGCACAACCCCAATG